>JAUYDG010000023.1 GCA_030691925.1 Nanobdellota archaeon | reverse complement strand
ACACAGCTCTGCGTCGTAGCAGGCTTATTAACAGTAGTCCCACAATTAGCACTATCAGTACAAGTCCTAGTCTGCGTACCACCAACACAACTACCCCAAGCACCACACTGCCAATCTTCTTCGCAACATGCCTCACTTTCTGGAGGCTGGCTAACAGTGGTCCCGCAATCATTTTCGTCTGTGCACGTCCTTGTTCGCTGACCACCAACACAACTGCCAAAATCAGTGCAAACCCAATCTTCTACGCAAACTACACAACTTCCTTCTTCACATTCATCTTCCGACCAGCAACAAACAGCGCTACAGCTATTACAGCTACCTTCTGATGATTTTCCTGCACAAACTTGCTCCTCACTAACTTCTCCCCGTACAGAATTCAGCACTTGAGCGCCTGATTTTAAACGACTGAGGCTGAATATTGTCGGAACATTTTCCTTTACAGGAAGCTTATACATATTACCTCCGATACCTACACAATAGTCCATAACCCCGCTAATCTCGGTATTCCAGAAACAAGAGCCCCTAAACTTTTCAAATTCGCCAAGAACGTATTCAGGATTAATCGTTAAACCTTCAAAGCTTATCTGAGCAGAAACATTACCTAAACAACCGGGCAATTTGCTGCTTGATGGACAACTGCCAAATTCGGTAGGGCAGGAAGTATAAATATAAAGGTCTTCATTCATAAAGTTGCCAAAATAAATATCCCCCTTATAAGCTAAAGCATAAAAGATATGAAAATTAGGACTCTTAGCCTTGGAATAAGAAGTGAAAAAAAAAGTGAAATTGTTAAAAGCATCAGAAACATTTCCCTCATCCTGCAAAACAGAATTGATAAGCTTAGAAGACTCCATTTCGTAGTTGCTTGACAAAGCCCCGAAATCGCCCCTGATTTCTTCCTGCTGGACAACATTAACAACCGTAGAAAGTCCGTAAACAACTACAGCTAATAGTATAGCAGCTAGGATATAAATCTGGCCTCTTTTACCCATGAAAAGTTAAAGGGCTTAAAATGTTTATATAGTTTTTGATTATTTTTCTTCTTTAACGAATCCTCTTTAAGTCTAAAAAAGATTGGAGATGTTTATAGGTCTAATCTTTTCTTAAGGAATCTTACAAGGTTTGAGATCTCGACAGTATCATCAGCCAAATCCTTGTCCGATATCTTATCCGTCTTACTGCGGATACAATCCAAAACATAAGTATAAGGCGCCAGCGTGTAGTCTTCAAGCGTCCTAAGCAACAAGCCCTCGTTGGTTATGCACCCCTCTGTTTCGTCGACAAATTCTTTTCCAAGAATTCTTGCAGCCTTTTCCCTCCAATATTCAACCTTGTTTTCCTCCCTTGCCAGGATGTTGGACGCTACGTACAATGAGTTTCTCAAAACATACAATAGCGATGCTTCCTGTAAAGAGTCCCCCTTTAGTGCGAGCGCTGCACCAGCCTCCCAGCCCAGGAGCGTTGCAAGAAGCTCGTCAAACCTAGCAGCATGTATATGCGCAATTTCATGAGCCACTGCATGAGGCGTTTCAGGCTCATTCTTGTATCTTAAGTTGATGCTGATGAACCCAAACCCCCTATAAGAGGCTATTGTTCCACTGTCCCCTTCCATAAAATATGCTTCTTTAAACCTGTCACGCTTATGCCTTGCAAAATAAGGCACCTTTTCAATTTCCACAAGAAGCGTTTTTACATAGTCGGAAATCTCCTTGTCGGTTTTTATGCCTACTGATTCAAAATTTAAAACAGGCAGCTTTGAATATTCAGAACTTATTTTTTCCAAGTGTTCCAGCATCTCATCAAGACTAGAGTTTAGGCTATTCATATTACTACTAATAAGTGATTATAAATATATAAATGTTTCGATTAAAAAAAAGCTATTTTTCCGACTCATTAACCTTCAAAATCGTCTTTATAACCGCATCAGGAGTCAAGCTAATGCTATCAATACCGCAATCTACTAAGAACTTCGCAAAATCAGCGAACGTAGAAGGTGCATCGCCGCATATCCCTATTTTCTTGCCTTTCTTCTTTGCAATCTTGATAACATCCGAGATTAGTTTTTTCACCGCTTCATTTCTCTCATCATAAATAGAGCTCACCAGCTCAGAATCCCTGTCCAAGCCAAGGGTTAGCTGTGTCAAGTCGTTGCTGCCGATAGAAAAGCCATCAAAGATATCCAAAAACTTGTCAGCCAAGATAACATTGCTAGGCACCTCACACATCATGTAAACCTCCAAACCGTTTACGCCTTGCTTCAAACCATTCTTGGCCATCTCCTCAACCACGGCCTTGCCTTCTTCAACAGTCCTGACAAAAGGGACCATGACTTTGACATTTGCCAGGCCCATATCATCCCTCACCTTCTTCAAAGCCTTGCATTCAAGTGCAAAAGCCTTACTGTAACTATCAGAATAATACCTTGAAGCCCCACGCCAGCCAATCATAGGGTTCTCCTCCTTAGGCTCGTAAAGCTTCCCGCCAACAAGGTTGGAATACTCGTTGCTCTTAAAATCAGAAAGCCTTACTATAACCTCCTTAGGATAAAACGCGGCAGCAATCAAAGCAACACTCTGAGAAAGCTTATCAACAAAATACCTGCCTTTATCCTCGTAACCCAAAGTCAAACTGCCAACCTTCTTCTTCACAGACTTATCCTCCAGCTTCTCAAAATTTATCAGCGCAAGAGGATGTACCTTGATGTGAGAATTGATTATGAACTCTACACGAGCAAGGCCAACACCATCATTAGGGATGAAGCTACAGGCGAATGCCTGCTCCGGAATCCCTACATTCATCATGATCCTCGTCTTCAGCTTTGGCAATTCATTTAAGTTAAGCCTTTTAACCTCATAGTCTAAGATGCTGTCAAAGACGTAACCTTCAATCCCTCTTGAGCAGTCCACAGTAACGCCAGTCCCGTCCAGAATTTTTTCAGTAGCATCATTAGTGCCCACTAGGCATGGAACTCCAAACTCTCTAGAAACGATTGCTGCATGACAAGTTCTCCCGCCACGGTTAGTAACTATCGCAGACGCTATCTTCATCACAGGCTCCCAATCAGGGGAAGTCATGTCTGTAACCAAGACCTCACCTTTCTTAAAATCATGAATTTCGCTTACGTTTCTTATCACTCTTGCTTTTCCAGCCCCGATCTTTTCACCTACACTCATCCCTTTAGCCAAGATTTTGCCCTCTTTTTTTAAAGAATATTTTTCTAAAACCCTATGCTGTTTCATGGAGTGGACGGTCTCAGGCCTGGCCTGCAGGATGTAAAGCTTCCCGTCAACGCCATCCTTGCCCCACTCGATGTCCATAGGAGTGAACCTGCCGTATTTTTTTGAGTAATAATCCTCTATAACACATGCCCACTCTGCTAATGTTAATGTCTCATCATCAGCCAAAGAGTAACTATCCTGATATTTCTTAGGTAGGCTGACATTCTTCGTACCGCCCTTGCCATAGACCATCTTTATTTTTTTACTGCCCAGCTTTTTCGAAAGCACAGCCCTGAAGCCCTTTTTCAGCGTTGGCTTGAAAACATAATACTCATCAGGGTTAACCGCCCCTTGGACGACGTTCTCGCCCAAACCATAAGCGGAGTTTATGAAGACAGCATCCTTAAAGCCAGTCTCCGGATCGATAGTGAACATAACCCCTGAGCTTCCCTTATCGCTGCGCACCATTTTCTGCACACCTATGGATAACCTTACAGAAAAGTGGTCAAATCCCTTGTCAACCCTGTAGCTTATAGCCCTATCTGTAAATAACGATGCAAAGCATTTTTTGCAAGCGTCAAACAGCTCTTCTTCTCCACGGACATTAAGAAACGTTTCCTGCTGGCCTGCAAAACTAGCGTTTGGCAAGTCCTCAGCAGTAGCAGAGCTCCTCACTGCAACATCCAGATTTTTTTTGCCAGACCCTTTACAAAGCGCATGATAAGCCTTTTTGATATCCCCCTTCAGCCTGTCCGGCAATTCCGAGTTTAGTATCAGCTCCCTTATCTCTTTGCCTTTCTGCTGCAGGCTCTTAAGGTTGTATGTATCCAAATCAGAAAGTATTTCCCTTATCTTCACCGTTATGCCTGACTCTTCCAAAAAGAACGTATAAGCATCAGCGGTTATCGCGAAACCATTCGGGACGTTTATACCCTGCTGTGTAAGATTTGTATACATCTCACCCAAAGAAGAGTTTTTGCCGCCGACTATGTTAACATCATTTATGCCTACTTGGTCGAATCTGAGTATGAAATTCTTTTTTTCCATAGCCGTGTGTCCAGCGTCAAAATTTGTACCTCGACAACTCTGCCTCTACCATTGCTAAGAAAGACTGCACGGGAATATTGTAGCCTGAATTCTTCTTGTACAGCTCATCTATCACCTTGTTTATCAGGAACTTGTCTGCGACGCCTAATGGTGCAGTCTCTGATATGGCTGTATGAACCTGCTTCTTTATCTTCCAAAGATTTCCTTTCACAACCTCTTTTTCGAGCATAAATATCACCCCTCCAAATTGTATGATACCATCATACTTTTAAAGTTTATAAACATTACTTATATCCTACCTAATCCTACTAAAGGTTAAGTTACAGGCTCAAAAGCGCCCTTCAAAGGGACAAAAACAAAGAAACCAAGATTCTTGACATCCAATTTCCCTTTGACCTTCCTGATTTTAAGCATCTCCTGCTCGTAAAGACGACCGACAGGCGCAACAAGTATCCCGTTACTCTTCAACTGCTTCAGCAAATGCGGGGGAACTTCACGGCATGCAGCAGTAACAATCACCGCGTCATAAGGCCTCTCTTTTGCGTAACCCAAGCTGCCATCTGCAATTACAACCTTGACGTTCTTCAATCCAAGCCCAGCAAGCTTCTTCCTAGACTGCTCAGCAAGCTCAGGCACTATCTCAGTAGTGAACAGTTTACCCTTCCTGCCGATAAGGTAACTTATAAGAGCAGCATTATATCCGGAACCAGTACCCACTTCCAAAACCTTGTCCTCCCCTTTAAGCTCCAAGGCTTCAAGCATAACTGCAATAGTATAAGGCTGGGAGATAGTCTGACCATGGCCGACAGGCAAAGCAATATTCAAATAAGCTTCATTAACCATTTCTTCAGGAACAAAAAGATGCCTCGGAATCTTAGAAAAAGCCTCCAAAACTTTCTCATCCTTTATACCTTCCAGCCTAAGCTCTGTAATCAGCCTCTCCTTAGCATCATCAAAATCCATCAGATCACCCGCAAACCTTGCACCTCTTATTCTTATTCACCTTAATCTTGGACAACTCCATCTTATCTGCATCGAAACGCAACAAGAGCTTCTCATAGTCCTTCTTCAGCAATATCTTAAACGCCTGGGAAACCTGCAAAGAGCCTATAACGCTAGTCAGGTAGTTCAAAACACCCTCGCTGGAGCAAGCCATCAGACTCTTAGAGCCAGCAAGGAAACAACTCAAGCAAGGGCCTTTAGGCACCACATCAAAAACATAGCCCTTATCCCTGACAGCAGAGCCATAAACCAAAGGGACCTTATTCCTGACAGCGAACTCATTCAACAAGAACTTAGTCTCAAGATTATCACTGCAGTCCAGCACCAAGTCAGAACCTCCCAGTATACTAACATTTCCCGAATTTAAATCCAGGTTATAACATGTGATATTTATGCCTGAATTTATTTTGCTTAAACGCTCCTTCGCCCTCTCGGCCTTGCTGAAGCCAACATCCGACTCCTCAAAGAGTATCTGCCTATGAAGGTCAGTAACCGAAACAACATCCCTATCAATGAGCACAAGATTAACACCGCTCCTTGCCAATAAGCTAGCAGCAACACACCCAAGAGCGCCAACGCCAACTACAGCTACTCTGCTATGCTCCAGCTTTTTCTGCGCTTCCTTCCCGATGACCAGCTCATGCCTCAAATATTTCATAGCATTTCAAAGGGCTAAAACTCTTTTAAACCTTTTGGAAAAAAGCAAAAGAATATAAAAACCAGCAAATCACCTAAACATTATGCATTTCAAAAAGCTTCTGAGAAAAATAAAAAGCTACGACCAGAATGCAGACTTCGAGCTTATCAAAAGAGCGTTTGAATTCGCTGATAGAATACACAAAGGCCAGAAAAGAGCCTCCGGAGACCCTTACGTGCAGCATGTTCTGGGCACAGCATACATACTGGCAGAGCTCAAGCAAGACCACGTATCAATCGCAGCAGCGCTGCTACATGATGTCCTGGAAACCACTAAAGTAACGCTGGACGAGCTAAAAGGGAAATTCGGAGAAGAAGTAGCAATGCTGGTAGACGGGGTAACCAAGCTGAGCAGCATAAAGTACCATGACAAGTACGAAAGAGACGCTGAAAGCATAAGAAAAATGTTCCTAGCAACAGCAAAAGACATCAGAGTCCTGATAATAAAACTCGCTGACAAGCTCCACAACATGAGAACCTTAGGAAGCCTGACAGAAGAGCAGCAAAAAAGGATATCACAAGCAACACTAGACATCTACGCACCCTTGGCTTACAGGCTAGGGATAGCAAGCATCAAGTGGGAACTAGAAGACATAGCCTTCAAATACCTGCATCCAGAGACTTACGCAAAGTTCAGAGAAAAATTCGGCAAAAAAAGAAAACAAAGGGAAGCGGAAATAAAAAAACTAAGCAAGCTCATAGAAAAAGAGCTGAAAAAACACAACATACCCTCAAACATAACAGGCAGGCCGAAACACTTCTACTCCATATACAGGAAGATGATCGAAAAGCACAGGACCTTCGAAGAGCTGTACGACTTGACTGCACTAAGGATAATAACCGACACGGTAAAGCACTGCTACGAAATCCTGGGGATAATACACACCGTATGGAAACCAATACCCAGAGAGTTCGACGACTACGTAGCGATGCCAAAAGCGAACATGTACCAGTCATTGCACACTGCAGTGATAGGCCCGAACGGGCAACCGATAGAGATACAAATAAGGACAAAAGAAATGCACGAAATAGCAGAAGAAGGGGTAGCGGCGCA
>JAUYDG010000022.1 GCA_030691925.1 Nanobdellota archaeon | reverse complement strand
AAGCGAAGGAAAGAAAGAAGAAAAGAAAGAAGAAAAGTCTGAAGAAGAGAAGAAGGAAGAAGAAGCCAAAGCTACCGCCGGATTAGGTGCACTGTTCGGCTAAAAACCCTTTTTTCCCTTTTTAAAATGCGGAAAAAGCGTGTTGCTAAATGGACAATAAAGAAAAAAATGAGTTAATCCAAAAAAGTAAAGAACTCAGACAAGATATTTCTAATCTAAAAAGCAAACTGAACGAACTGAACGAACAAAAAGAGTCGTGGTTCAAGAAAAAAGAGGATCTTAATAAAAACGTATCGTCCTTGATAGAAGGGCTTAAACAGATAAAAAAAGACAAAGATACGCTAAACAGGCAGGTCTACAATGAAAGGCAGACAAGAGACATGTACAATGAAGAAGTAAGAAAATTAGTGGTGGAAGTGAAAAAACTGAACAAAGAAAAAATAGACTTCTTCCAAAAACACAAAATAAAATCGGATCCGGGCAGGATAAAAGAGCAGATAGACCGGTTAGAAATGTCCATAGAGACTGAAGCGCTGTCATTCGAAAAGGAGAAAAAAGTCATGGACCAGATTAAAAAAATGAAAAAGATATACGACGAATCAGCAGAGGTCAACAAAATAATCGAAAAAATAAGCGACGTGTCAAAAAAGATAGACGAGGCAAGAAAAAAAGCAGACGAAGCCCACAAAAACGTACAAGAGCTGGCAAAAGAAAACCAGGGCGACTACTCTGAATTCATCAACGCATCCAAGGAAATAGGGGAGACAAAAGGAGTACAGGAAGAAGCGTACCATAAGTTCCTGGAATTCAAAAAGACTTTCTCAGAAATAAACACCCAGCTGAAAGACAAGATTATGGCGCTGTACGAAACACAAGCGAAGCTTGACAGGTTCAAAAAGGACGCGCAAAAAGAGCAACAAGCCCAACAGCAAAAAATGCTTGAAGAAAAAACAAAAGCTGTCGAGGAAAAACTAAGAACAAAAAAGAAGCTGACAACTGAAGATATTATCGTGCTCCAAGGCGGCGATGCTTAGACCTACTTGTGCTTTTACCTTTTCTAGCAAATACGCTTTGTGACAGCAAAAACCTGAAGTCTGAATAAACAGGGACCGCCTTAACCTTAAGCTTGTACACCAGAAAAATCCAGACAACAGCAACGTATACGCTAGAAACGAAGTGCCAAAAAAAGATATGTATCCTGTCAAACCAGTTCTCACCGAACCGCACAAGGATGTAGAGCAGAATATCAACCCTTGCCGAATTAGCTAGGAAAATCAGAAAAGCGCCCAAGAAAAACAAATAAAACCTGACCTTGAGCCTTACATCTTTTGTCAATAAAACCAGCAAGGCCAACAAGTAATAAGCAGAAGTAGCGACACAAGCAGGCACGAATTCCAAGCTCCTATCATTTACGAACAAGGTGTAGCCATCTACTTGAAAAGTATAGCCTAATACCTGCAAGAATAGTAAGGAGCCCCATAAAGTCGCCTTGGAGAACAGAAAATAAAAAACATTCACAGGAACTATCAGCAGTGCTATCGCGGCAAAAACCCTTATGGCAAGGTCCGTTACAGGCCTCATCTTTTTCTCTTAGCCTCTTTTTTGGAAATCTCATCAACCAGGAATCTGATATCAGAATAAAAAGGTACAGTCTTAACTTTGAACAACAAGGACAGCAAAATCCAGACCAAAATGACATAGCCTACAGAGAGCAATAACCCTAGAGCGTCATGAGTGGTTCTGAAAACGCTACTGTCACCCAGTAATATGATTATAAGTATGACTATCCTCGCAAGATTCATCCCAAATATCAAAGCAGAGCCTATCAGAAACATCAAAACCCTCTTCCATAAAGCGATACCCATAGTTATTATGCAAAACAAGGCCAACAAGTAATAGGCGGATGCGGTAACGCAAGCCTTAACAATGTTGACAGTAACATCACCCCCAAGAATGCGTATTGCGTAGTGCACACTAAAACTCCCGGGCTCAGGCTCCGCACCGCTCTCTTCTAAAAAAGCATATACAGTATCAAAAGTAACCTGCTCAAAGACCTTTTGAAAAACATTAACCTCAAAAACATAAAAAGGTATTAGGAACAGAGCAAAAGCTAAAGCAACACGGACAACAAGACTAGCCTCATACCTCATTTTTCCAAACTAGTTAGGTTCTTCAACTCTTATATTCTTTTCGCTGATTGCAATATCTTTAAATAATCAAAAACCCCATTAAACAAAGATGAAAAAAAAGTGGGTGTATACCATACTATTTGTATCGCTTTTGTTAAGCTTCTTTTATGACAAACAAATGACTTTGTTGATAGCAGAAAACCGCATAAGCATGCTAAACGGATTCGCAATCTGGCTCACAAGCCCCTTAACTATCATAACAGTCTTCCTGCTCATGACAACCTTATTCTTATGGGAAGAAAGGAAAAGAAAATGGATAATCCCCTTATGGGCAAGCATAATAGCCACCGGAGCCTTAACAGTGCTGATAAAATTCTTCACGCACAGAGCAAGACCCTTTGAGGAGCTTACAACACCATTAATCCAAGGAATAGACTACACCTTCAGTTTTTGGAACACATCATTCCCCAGCATGCACACGGCAGCAGCCTTTTCACTAGTCCCGATACTAGACAAAGAATTTCCAAAGCTGAAATGGTTCTGGATAACAATGGCGATACTGATATCATTCAGCAGGGTCTACGTAGGGGTACACTACGTCAGCGATACGCTGGCAGGCTGCATGATAGGTTTATTAATAGGTTATGGCATTATACAAATAGAAAAAAAGTACGGAACCGCAATAAGATGGAAGAAAAAGAAAAACTAGAAAGAAGGAGGCAGATATTCCACCTGCTGCTAGGGACAGTAATAGTAATACTCTACAAGGCAGGAATACTGACCATAAACATACTATTCCTGATATTCCTAGTAGGATTCGCAGCATCATTCGTAAGCTTCAAACATAAGATCCCGGGAATACGCTGGTTCTTGAAAAGATTCGAAAGAAAAGAAGACTTTGAAAAAAGCCCCGGGAAAGGATCGCTGATGTACCTGGCAGGTGTCCTGGCAACGCTGCTCCTTTTCGAAGAGAACACAGCACTGGCAGCGATAATGGTGCTAGCAGTAGGCGACTCGGTATCCCACATGGTAGGCAAATACTTCGGCAAGAGGCGCATGAGAACAGCAAAACACGTAGAAGGTACAATAGCAGGAATATTCTTCGCAAGCATAACAGCCTCGCTATTCGTAAAACCGACACTAGCAATCATAGGAAGCACCGCAGCCATGCTGACAGAAGCTGTAGAGCTTAGAATAGGGAAAGTAATGCTGGACGACAACCTGATAATACCATTAATAGCAGGACTGGCTATACACCTGGCAAACTTACTCTAGAGCACGTCGGACAATACGAACTGAACCTTATAAGCACCTTTGCCATTCTTGTTCTTAGGAACCAAAGCCTGCTCATAGCCTATAACCGCAGGGCTCCAGCCGCCCTCTTTGCCATAATCATCATAAGCGTTGAAAGTTGCCCCTTTGTAAAAAGCGCTTATATCATTAGACTCCATCTTGCCGATAGCAAAGAAATAAGGCGTATGCAGGTGCGCTGAAAAGAACATGTCCGCATCATCAGACATCGTGATCACCCTTTCCACGTGCTGCGCAGGGATATTGGAAGAAGGCGATGCGCTTCCAGGCTTATGGACAGCAGACAACTTGTAATCAACATCCCCTATCTTCATGTCAAACTTAAGATAAGAGCCTTTCTTTATCTTTTCCTTAATGCCTTTAAGCTTCGTATCGTCTTTCAGCTCGCCAGCTTCTATCAAAGCAGGCACTATCATGTCCAGCCCGTCATAAACGATAGACTGCAGGTCAACCTCTTTGATGCCGAACTCGCCCACAGTATGCTTGATATGGGTGCCTTCGGCGAATAGCACAGCTACCTGGTAATTACAATAGAGCAAAGTTAAAGGTATCAATTTTTTTGTAAGCTCATGGAACCACTTCGTCTGGTTGCCTATGCTTGGCTCATTAACCCTTTCTAGCTCATGAATAGCCGCTTTTATAAGTTTCTTAACAACCTCAGCATCAACATACTCTTTGCCAGCAACAGCCTTGGTAGCATACCCATTAACAATCTCCTCAAGCTCCTTCTTGTAATCTGCAGGAATCTTCCTTGCTATCTCAACCGGAAGCGTTTTGTAGTTAAACCCTTGCAAGGACTCGTTAAGCATGAAAAGCATCGGAGCTGAAAGCCCTGCTTTCTTCCTGTCCCTTATTTCTCCTACCATTTTTTCAATCGCTGATTCCAGCCGATCATAATCCACCTTGCCCTTGCCAACATGGATATCAGACAAGACATTTATCTTCTCATAATCCATGTCTTTAAGCTTAACCTCACTCCTTCCAACCTTAGCCAGGTGGTCCATGGAATAAAGGTTGGTGAAATAACCATCCTTATTCCTGCCTACAATAGATACGCCCGGTGCAGGTATCTTCTTGGACTGCCTCTTGCATGCCTCCAGCTTATTGACTTTTCCCTGGAATATCTCAGGCTTAAACTTGCCCTTAAGGATGTCATTGACAACTTTCTGGTCTTCCATAACCATACCAGTGCAGATCAAGGAATAGACGTCCTTTTCACCATGCTTGTAGGGGTGGACAACCGTCTCGCCGTGATGGCCGGACTCTATCATAAAATGGGGCAAAGGCACCCTCCCCATGTGCAGCTTGTCAACATAACCTATAAGCTTATTAGTCCTCTTCTTCAAAGGGCTATCGTCAGGGGTATAAAAGCTATGGGCGTACTCAAAAGTATAACCCTTAGCGTCGGTAGAGATGTTGCCCATCTGGATATTGATTCCCGGATTCATCTCTTTCAGCTTGTTAAGGTACTCATTAGAGGTTATCTTCTTGATCTCCCGCCACTCCACGCTCTCAGCATTAGGCATCTTCAACAAAAACTCTTCCTTCATACGCTTAAGCTTAGTCTGGTAACCGCCGAGCTTTTTGCCGAGCATAGCGGATTCTTTCCTCTTGGCTTCGACACTTTTTTCCCAGCCTTTTGCCTTGGCTTTGCGTTCAGAAGCTATATGCGCGTTAACCTTCTTTGCGCTATCTTTAATATTCTTTATCTCTCCATTACACTTCTTTACCTCGGCATCATTTGCAGCTAGGATCTTTAAAGCGGTATACTTTGTAAGCCTTCGAATGTTATCCTCATCAGCATCAGAAAAGGCCATATAAACCTCAGTAGAAGGGTTGGCATCTTTCAATTCCTTCAAGAACTCAGAAGCCAGCTTGAACGGTACGTCCATGAACTTCTTGAGGGGGTGAGACTCTATTACACCGTCGATATACGCTTCCGGGTAGCGTATCCTGGACACCAGGCCGTCAACAAAGAGGATGTCCGGCTTTTCACTCTTCACGTACTCAACAATCCCTTTCCTCGCATCCTTACTCTGGCTAGAAGACGCAATAACCGAATCCAGCGGGTATTCGCTAACAATTAAAGCTTTAACTGAGTCCTCAAGGCTCATAGCATTCCCCTCCCTTTTTTCTTTATTTTCAGTGGTAAGCCTCAGCATTTTATATATATTTGTATACTGAAATTATACTCTTAGAGGCTTAAGTGGTCAAGCTTTGAATAAAATGTATAAAGACTGCTAAGAACCACTGATTTTTTGC
>JAUYDG010000111.1 GCA_030691925.1 Nanobdellota archaeon | reverse complement strand
AAGATTACAGCGGAAATGTTTTGAAAACGTTCAATGGTTTTGAAGCATCAATGGCAGCTTACAACGCAGATACGATGGGATTTAAGCAATTTTGGCCGTAAACAGAAAATTTTTTATTTTTTAAAATTTTTAAAATCAAGGAGGCAAACACAATGAAATTAGGAAAAAAATTCGAGAAAGAAATAATACCTAAGCTAATAGAAGTTTACGAGTTGTACTTATCTGTCGGGATAACTGAACAAGTAAAACAAAAAGCAAAACAATTACATGATGGATTGCTCACAAGCGGTCCACTATTAAGTGAAGCAATCAGCAAAACTATAAGCAAATTGTTTAGCATAGCTTACCCTGATGTTAGTCCGGGTATCAAACCTTTGTCCAAAGAAGAAGCAAAAAAAATACTTGAAGAACTATACAAATTGGAAAGGGGTGAATGACTATGTTAGATGATTATATCAAAAAAGCTGAAAGGGTATTAGAAAATAAATTCGGAATCAAACCAGAAAGAAGCAGGTTAGTCTATCATGAAGACTGGACTTCTTTTATAAAAGAGAATGGGTTAAGCCTTTACAGTGAAAGTGTTTTTCTTCCAAAAGACCTAACAGCGCATTTACCTAATGACCGTCTAGAAAAAGTTTTACCTTTGGTGTTTCATGAATTAGAAGGTCATGGAAGTTATTGTGAACATAACTTACAAGGTAAAAAGCTTGTTGAAGATGAAAAAATATTCTCTCAGTTAAAAGGTGAAGAGAAACTCAAATTTGCTTATGAATGCTCAGCATACTTTCAAAAAATTAAGCCATATTTTGAGGGCTTTGCTGTTTGGATGGAAGAGTTTTTACTAAAAGGTGTTGGAAGAGAAGACCTCTGGTTAGAGAGAAGAGAAAAATCTAAGCGCATGCCCTTAGATGCCCATCATTCTTATTTTGATGCTTATTCAATATTAAAAGAGTTCGAAAAAGAAAAAGGGACTTATGAACTTTGGAATACAATAGGGTTTCATGTTAATAAAGCATTAGGAGGAACAAAATGAAAAAAACGGATCTATTAATCATCTCTAGCCTGCGACAAAATGCTAGAGAAAAACTTACGGAGATATCCAAGAAGACCAGGATTCCTGTATCTACGATATTTGACAGGATAAAGATGCATGAAGGCAGCATTATCAGGAAGCATACAGCTTTGGTCGATTTTGGCAAGCTGGGCTATAACACGAGGGCGAACATCATCTTAAAGATCAGCAAAGGCGACAGGGAAGCTATGAGAGAGTTTTTGATGAAGCATAACAGCATAAACTCAGCCTTCAAAATAAACAACGGCTATGACTTTTTAATCGAAGCAGTTTTCGCAAACATCAAGGAAGTGGAAGACTTCACTGACCTGCTGGAAGAGAAGTTCAGCATAAAGGCTAAGCAGGTGTTTTATATAATTGATGAATTGAAGAAGGAAGATTTTTTAAGCAACCCCGCTCTTGTAAGTTTTGGTAACTAATCATCTGGTTTTTCCGTAAAGTTTCCGGAATACCATGCTTAGTCTCTTCCTTTTTCCTTGGAATCAAAAAAGTTCTTACCTGTTTTCGTAAAGTTTCCGCTAGTTTTCCCAAAAGCCCTATTAAAGTCAGTTGATAAACCATGTTTAAGATGAAACTCAAAGCCCTGCTCATCGGAACCGCGCTTTTGGCTTCAGCATATTTAGGGGATTATTACAACGTCAACGACCGTTTTGTGGAGCCTTTAAGGTACAGGAATGTTAAGTTTGATCCTAAGTGCTATCAGGACCCCTTCAGGATTCAGAAAAAGTATAAGATAAATGAGGAAGGTAGCTTAGAGGTCTATGTTGGGCATGATAACAGGTGGCATATCGTGTCTAAAGAATTAAGGGTCAATGAGCGGAAGCTAAGCGAGATGGTAAAAGACGAAACTAAAGGAATAGTGCCTTATGTCAGGAAGAAGATTGATGAGCTGTTTGGATTGTATGAGAGGTATTTCGATGGGAATCGTGACTAAGCTGATAAAATACGGCCTGGTTTTTGCTTTGGGTTATTATGCCGGCGGGGGCTGTGATGTTCAAAAGTTTTCAAAACTTGAACAGGAGGTTGTTAAATATGAGCAGAACATTGATGAGAAATACGGGTCAAGGCTCGTTTCTTCAAAGCTTGGAGCAGGCTACTAGTAACGGCACTGCTTTGGCGCCTATGAGTTACAATGCTATTGATAAGTCTTTGAAGGAAACGGAGCAGTACAGGAGTGAGGTTGAGAGGCAGCTTAAGCATCCGGAGATTTACTTGAAGCTTCGGAAGTTTGTCAAGGAGAAGTTCCTGGGCAAGAGGGTTAAGAGCATTGATGAGCTTTTCGACCTGCAGCTTGATGCCATGCGGAGGATAAATTACGGCCTAGATGTTATCAACAACGAGGCCAGGCAAAGGCTTAACACCCTTGAGAAGTACATAGAGAGGGTCCATTATGAGTACGAAAACAATTTCTTGGGGATTGATGATAAGAAGGATTCCTTATTCCCTCTGCTGAAAGAGTACATAATCTTGCACAAAGAGTTTAGCACTTTGACGAAAAACAATAAGGATTATTTTGACGCTGAGAGGAAGCTTAGGCTGCTTAAGAGGGAGCTTAGTGAAGGCAGCCTTAGGTATAAGAAGATGCTTGACTTGGTTGACGACCTTGATAGGGAGAAGGGCTCTTTGAACGCTTTGGAGGATTTTTTCAGGTATAGCATCCAGCTTAGCGAGCGTATGGTTGAGAAGGCTATGAGGTTTGAGGATCACGTGGCTAATACTAAGGATGCTTATATCATGGCTAGGAATATTAATCTTGGCTTTGCTGCTGTTTTGAAGGCTGTGCAGAGTTCAAGCAGCATGATATCCCAGCTGCAGAGTGTCCTGGCAGAAGGCCTTGCTGGCATGGGTGATGCTGTTTCGAATCCTGACCTGCCCCCTTACAAGGAGTTTGAGGTCATGCTCAAGTCCAGGTGTGATGCTGTTAAAGGCTTAGTTAACAGGAACGACCAGAACAAGGAAAAGAAGGTAGATATGGAGAAGAAGGGCTTGATTAGGTGAGTTTTTCCTGCTTGAAAAGGCCTACTAGCTCTTCGAAGCTTTTGCCTTCCTTCTGCGCATGCTCTAATGTTATTACGTAGAGCTTTCCCTTGCCTTTTTTTACATCGTCCAGGTGCACGAAGAACCATTTCAGGAAGTCGAACCTTATGCCTATCCACGGCTCTGCACCGAATCTATGTGCGAAGGTTTTTAGCTGCTCTATCTCGTCTTCCGGGAAGTATTGCGAGTTGTTTTTTATCGATTTGCATTCTATCGCCAAATATCTTTCAGTATTTCCCGCTACTACATCCGGTGATGGGAGTGTTGTGCAGCCTGAGCCTGCTGCCCGCATGGCGGCCCAGCCTTTGTCATGTAGCATATGTACAAGCTCACGTTCCGCATTGCTCCCTTTTCTTTTTGACATATGGTGTTAGAGAATTTGTTTTAGCATAAAAAGTTTTTGATACCGGTGCCTGTCTTCTCAAATGTTTCGTGCTTTTAGAAGTCTATAAAGAAAATGAAGGATATAAATAAAAAAGGAGTTTTACTTTATTGATTCAAGGCCTTTTTTCTTGTTTATCTCGTATATCTTGTCAAGGTAGTCCCTATACTGGCCTTGAGCTTCGCTGATAACCACAGTGTCAAGCTCGCTGCCGCTGCCGCGAGAGTAAGTGCTCTTGGTCCCATCAGGCATTTCTATGAGTACCTCGTCAACGGAGAAGTCAGCTTTGTCGTCCCAGTATATTATCTTCCTGCCGTCCGGCTTTTTTACCACGATAGCCGCTGCATCGGCAATGCTGACGCCTTCCTCAAATTGGACATGTTCATTTCCTATCATACCCTCAAATTTATAGTCTTGATGGTTCAATCTAACGCCGAATGTGGCACATCCCAAAGGTGCTGCCAATAATGCTGCAAGTGCCGAAACTGCTATTACCTTTTTTATTTTCATTTTATCGTAACCTCCTCAGGAGATAATATCTAAATGGTTTATAAATTTATCTTCAGCCAGCTCTTTTTGTTTTGTCCCAGAGTACTTACGCTTGTTAACTAACCCTAGAGGACAATAGTTTCATCTGAAGGCTTCCCTTAAGGCTTCTTCATCATTTGTTATAAGGTAGTTGCAGTATTTTTCCGTGTTTTTCTTGTTTTTCCCATAAAGATACTTTATCATGTATGGTGCTGTACTAAGTGCTACAACTACAGCTGCCATCGGTATCGCGAACAGGGCATCCTTTTTGAAATAGAGGGGTAGAAAATTAAGTGATGTTGCGCTTACAGACAGGGCACAAATTGTCAAATACACATTCAGAGGGATTAGTTTTCTCTCGTATTCGAATTTTTTGCAAAACTTTTCCAGCTTGTTCTCTTCA
The DNA here is from genome assembly GCA_030691925.1 of Nanobdellota archaeon. GTDB lineage: Archaea > Nanobdellota > Nanobdellia > SCGC-AAA011-G17 > VGLX01 > VGLX01. Next base: position 3,947 of record JAUYDG010000111.1, on the reverse strand, counting down.
ACCATCACAAAAGAGTAATGTTCCTCCTGTTTTTCCTTGCCTTTCTGCCTGATAAAAAGGTACTGTTTATCAAAGTCTGCTGGCTTGCTCCAGTATTTGTAATGTTTCTTGCTCTTCCTCAGCGTGTAGCCCGCTTTTCCTAACAATGACTCGAGTTTTGAGCATAGACCGTTATGGTTCTCTGGCAGGTTATAAAATTCTTTCAGCAGTTCGTCAAGCTCTGTTTTATCAATTAAATACTTGTTTTCTTGTTCTTGTATTTTTGGCTCTTCTGCTAATTGTTTCAGTTTTTCTTCAAGATTCTTGTTTTCCGGCAGGAATAGTTGTGGAAGTTTCATTTTTTTAGCAGAATCCGAATTTGTTTTGGTAATGTTTTTTGAACAGCTCTAGGTCTTCTTGTTGGGTTAAAGTTCTTATTATCACTGCGAATTCGTCTTTTACCAGGCAGTAGATGTGTTCAAATTTGTTATACTTTCCGCGTTTTATTTCATCTGATAGTTCTTTGAGGCAGAATTTTAGGTTAGTATTAAACCTGAATATGGTAACATCTACTTCTTTGTTTAGCGAATAAGGCGGGCTTTGATAGTAAACATTTGCGCGCTCAACTGCTGATTTTATGTATTCATAGTTGTCTAATATATCGGATGAGTGATACGCTTTCTCTTTGTAATATGCGCCTATTTTTTCTTCTATCAAGTCATCGATTGTTTTAAAGTTTCTTGTAAGCTTTCTCGTTTTATCGTCTAAGTTCTTTTCAGGCATGAATGTTTGTGGAAGTTTCATCAGAAAAAACTATTATTCGCGAGATTTAAAAGGGTTTCTGAAACGCGTCAGGAACCGTTATTTTTATTAACCTAAGTGTTATTCCTTGCGCATACGATGGGATTCAAGAAAAGCTTGAAGGCTTTGGCTTTGGCTTCTAGCTTGTTTTTTGCGCTTAACCTTAATTCTTGTGTGGCGACAAGCATAGTTGGCAAGCACAAGAAAGGCGATTCTTATCAGGAGTTCAGCAAGCCTAAGAACAGGTATGCTGTCCTTGTCTTGGGCGCCTATCCTGAGGATAATGTTTTAGAGGAGAAGGCCTTGAAAGTGTATGATGGGCTTAAAAGCTTGGGCTTTTCTGATGAGAACATCAATTTTTTAGTTGTCCAAAACTCGGATAAGGTGAAAGATTTGGCTGATGGGGTTTTTACTCAGTATACATTCAATGTTGTCTGCTCATATTTGTCCAAAAAGATGGGCAAAGAGGACATGTTTTTGTTCTTTTATATGGGCCATGGCGATTATCCCAGTGTAGAGAATCTTAATAAAGGCTATATGTTGCTTAAGGCGGTTGAGTCGGATGAGTTTGGTGAGGATCCTTCTGAGAGCTTCTATGTTAGTGACCTTGAGGCAGGTCTTGAAGCTCTGAATTATGAGTATGCTGTTTTTGTTGTGGATGCTTGCATGAGCGGAGGTTTTGTTAAGCCTCTGGGGAAGAAGAACAGGGTTGGTGTTTCATCTTCCTGCCCCCACCAGACCACCTGGCTCAGGTCTGAGTTCAGCCCTTTGTTGGTAAAGGCCTTGAATGGGGAGAAAAGCGCTGATAATGATGGTAATGGCAAGGTGTCTTTGGAGGAAGCCGTTTATTACGCTACTGAGAAAGACCCTTGGTCTAAGAAGTATAAAGGTATTAAGTCCTGGTTCCCGGAGCCCCAAATTTATTATGAGGATGTAGACCCTTCTAAGGTTTTTTTGAATGAATAAGAAAAAATAAGAAAAATATAAAGATGTTCTTATAAGTCGATTGGCTTTAGTGTTTTTCTGCCATTGCCGTCTGCTCTTTCTTCAGCCCTTTTTATCTTCGCTTCGACTACTTTGCTTAAGGCATCTGCGAAGTCGCTTGCAACGTTTAGTTTTGTGTATTCTTTTATTTTGCTTCTTACAACCAATAGTTCTGTCATTTTTGGCCCCTCCAAGGTTTTATCTTAACGAATCGCCTTCTTTATGGCTTTTATCCGTTGATTTTAGTTTCCTTTAAAATTGGCTACTATATAAATCTTATTGTGAAAAATGCTGAATTTCAGGGTTTAAAGGCTTGCAGTTTATAAACAGTGTTTCCTACAGTTACTTCCAGTTCTTTTGCCAATCCCATATTGTTTTCTTTGGCATATTTTTCTATAAGGCTGGAATCTTGGGTTACTGTCACCAGCATCCCGTCTTTTTTTAGCACGTATCTTGCCTGGCTTATGAGCTCTTTTGTTGTTTTTTCTATTTCTTGTACGCTTCTGTGCCTTGCCGGGAACGGAGGATTAGTGATTATCCTGTCTACTGTTTCTTTTTCGAATTTCGTGTCCAGCCAATCTATTTCTGCCTTTCCGAAGCTTATGCTAGCTTTTGCCAGTTGCGCGTTTATCCTTGCGTTTTTCACGCTGTTCATGGATTCGTCAAATCCGTAGACCTGTTTTACCCCCATTAGCGAGGCTTCTATCGCTATTACTCCATCCTTGCAGAACGGGTCTGCTATTATGTGCCCTTTTTTTGCTTCTGCCAGCCTTATCATCGCTGCTGCCAGGCATGCGTTTATCGATGCAGGGTTTAGCCTTACCTTGTATTCCCTTTTTTGCATGTCTTTCTTGTAGAGGATTCCTATTATGCACGTGTCTTGTATGATTTCTATGTATACTGTTGTTTTTGGCTTTTCTAGGTCTACTTTGTACCCTTTTTCGAAGATTATCTCGCCTATCTTTTGTTCTACGTTTTTTGACTTGAAGTCGTGGTTTCCTTCCCTGTGGCATCTTGCTGCGAAGCTTTTTTTTATCGGGAACTTGATTTTCTTGGCTTGTTCGTATATTTCTTCTTCTGTTTTGAAGCTGAAGTGTTTAAGGTAGGAGTATAGCGTTTTTATGGTTCTTGCTTTTTCTAAGGGTTTTAGGCTTTTTGTTTCTAAGAGCAGCCTTCCTTCTGCTATTTTCTTGGCTTTGGCCTTGGTTAGTTCTTTTATTTCTTCTGCTGCTATGCTTTCTATCCCGTTTAGTGTTGCGGCTATTGCTTTCATCTTATTTTACCATGAATGGAACTTGTATTTCAAAAACCTTTCTAGTTGTATTATCTTTTCTGGGTTTTCGCTTAGTTTTTTCCACATCTGCTCTTCTGTAAGGACTTTTTGTATTACCAGGCCGTAGCTTAGTGGTATCAGGCTTCTGAAGCCCGCTATTCCTGTTTTTCTCGGCTTTGGCGCATAGTCTGACGCTATCACGTCTATCGTGTCGTCTGCTAAGCCTTGCCTTATTGCTTCTAAGTCTTCTTTTTCTGCTAGCGGCGGGTTGACTTTCGTTTCTAGGTCGTTTTTTGTGTATGTGAAGTAGTGGGGGCATGTTTCGCATGTTATTTTCAGGCCGTCTTTTTTTACTGCTCTTATTAGCTCTACGCTTTCTTTTTTGCTTACGTGCTGTACGTGTAATCTTCCACCGGCTTGGGCTAGCCGGTTTGAGTATTTTTCTATGTATTCTGTTTCCGGTTCGCAGTGTGCTAGTACTAAAACGTCTTTTTGCAGTATCTCTTTCATTATGCTTATGTTTTTCAGGCATTTGCCGTCATCGCTGAATCCTATCACGTAATCTTTTATTTCATCCACGTCTACAAGTTTTTTTCCTTTTAGGTTATAGGTTATTGCGCTTACCGGGAACGCGTGGCATGCTCTTTTTTCTTCCCAGGATTTGAATATTTTTTCTTTGGTGTCCATTGCTGGCTTGGTGTTTGCCATGTACACTACTACGTCGATTCCTGACTGTTTTGCTATTGTTGTGTGGTAAAGAATATCGTTTCTTAAATGAGAATGCATGTCTATGATAGGAAAAGGCTTTTTCATCAAAGTAGGCAGGGATGCTAGCTTTTTAATTTTTTCTTAATTTAAAGTTTGCGCAAAGTGCATAGTGCAGGGTAGGGTAACAGAGTCCGGAAGAGGA
>JAUYDG010000068.1 GCA_030691925.1 Nanobdellota archaeon | reverse complement strand
ACATCGAGTATGATTTTGGACTGGGCGCTAAGCTTAAGGCTTAATCAGGAAAGCCATTAAAAATCATAGGCTTTGATGAGGCGAAAAGGAAGCATTACACCAACCACCAGTTCAATAGAAAATATATCGAGAACAAGAGCTAAGCATGGAGTAAAATGACAAAGCGGTATTATTTTGCAATAACCAACAAGTGTAACAGAAGCTGTGAGCTTTGCAGCTGTTATTCCGAACCTAAAAGAAATACTTTTCTAAGCTTGGAAAAATTTAAGAAAATCTTGCCAGAAGAAGGAAATTTTGAAATACAGCTCGAAGGTGGTGAGCCGTTGTTACATCCGAATCTGGAGGATATGATATTTTACGCACAGGAAACAGGAAGGTGCAGCAAGGTTACTTTAGGCACCAACGCAGTTTTGCTACCTTATGCTTACTCAGATTCAGGACTGGACTATGACAAGTCAGTTGAAAACATAAAAAATTATTTCTCAAAGTTCAAGCCATCATTTGTCATAAAGCCGAGTATAAACTTTTATCTGATTGAAAAAGATAAGCTCCACCTTGATAAATGCGGAGCTATATGGGGCGCTTTTAAAGACTTGAAAAGCATCGGAGATTACAGCCTCGTGTTTAACGTCAGAATAAGAAAAAAACCGTTATCAGAAGACGATGACCAGTGGCTCGTAGACGAGCTTGAAAGAATAAAGTTAAAAGAAATTTCCAACATATTCTTCTACCAAAGGTACGGATATGCAAAAGACAGGGAAGAGCTTGAAGAGCCGTTCATCATACCTAACCCTGTTGACTTTTACTTAATCAGCCCTGACGGCAAAAATTGGGGCAAAGATCTTATCGCAAGAAGCGAGGGCATGAAAGACTTGGAGTAAAAAATGGCAAAGCAGAACATTGAGATGAGATACAAAAGGCAGGAGATGTTTGATATTACTGAAAAAGAGCTTACACCTTTTAGTGTAAACGGAAAAGACTACCTCGTATACGGCAACGTGAACCTTTCAGTATTCGTTTCAGATTACTGTAATGCCAGTTGCAACTTCTGCGTGGCACAGCTTAGGTATTTTCACGACGGCGTTGATTATGTCAAACAAGCAATAACTGATGAAAAAGAGTACTTTGACAAGCTTAAGATCATGCTTGACACGGTAAAGCCTCTTAACCCGAGCGTTTCCCTTACAGGCGGTGAGCCAACACTCGACCCGAAGCTGCCTACGATGCTTGACGTGCTTGACAGCTATGATGTCAGAAAAAGAACTATCACAACAAACGGCTCCGGGCTGCTGAAAAAGGTTTCAGGAAGCAGCGATACTATCATGGACAAGCTTATCAGCTATAAGTTACAATACCTGAACATAAGCAGGGCGCATTATAATGAAGAGATTAATAACAATATCATGAATCTTAAAAACCCGTCATTGTCAGATGCAGAGCTTGAGGAAATAATCCACATATCAAATGAGAACAGCATAAGGCCCAGGCTTAGTTGCATACTGATAAAAGATGGTGTCAATTCTGTCAAAGAAATGATAAGATACATGGACTGGGCAGAATCGATAGGCGTAGACAACGTCGTGTTCAGGCAACTGATGAAGTTTGATGAAAAATCGGTTAAGCCTGGAAGAATACCTGACTTTTGCAAATCACAAGATGTTAGCTTAATACAGATATGGGAAAGCCTGGACAAGGATAAAAGGTTTTCCTTCACGACACAGATACTAGGATACTATTATTACGTGGAAGTTTTCAAGTACAAAAGCATAGACATGGTTTCAGAAATGGCTGACCTTAACCTGATAGAAAATGAAAAAGAAAAAAGCCTAAAAAAGACGAACGGCATACCAGTGATTTACGAACTCGTATTCCATCCTAACGGCAACCTGTGCGGAAGCTGGCGCGAGTGGAAGGAAGTAATAATCTAAAAATGGGCATACAAATAGAATACTTGGTTTACAACGGCAACAACATAAAATTTCTCGAGACAGTAATAGAAAAGCTTGGCGAAAGAAGTACAGGAAGAAACATTCTTTACCGTGCAAGCGAGCAAGAAAGCCTTGAAAAAATACTCAAATACGGGACTGACCGAGGCGGATTTCCAGGCGGGAAACTTTGGGGGCGCTCAGAAGTCCTTTCAAGAGAACTGTTGCATGAAGATGTTATATTCGCAACTACAGAAGAGGAAATAAGATACGGGGAGCAAAATCCTGATTTTCAGACATCGCTTAGAAAGTTTTCACTAATCGAGCATCCTCTGCTACTGGCGTATGATTCAGCCCGTTTCACAAAAATAGGAGAGAAGCAATACGCGTTCAAAAACCCGAAAAACAAGCTTAGGTCATTAATCGCAGTATTCGTCGTTGGCAAGCCAAAGGTAAAGCCTGAAAAGAGCTTGTACGTTGTAACAGGCGCTTATGATTGTGGAAAGACAGCAACATTAGAATTCTTAAGGGATTTTTACGGTTACAATATTCAGAAAGAGGCAGCATCATCAGTTCTCGATGAGCTCGGCAGCAAAAAACTTGGGCATAATCTTAATGAAGCTTTTAAAAAAATCCATAAAAAAGGACACGTCTGCCCTGCATGCACTCCTTTAAAGTTTGCAAAGTTAGCACTAAAAAAGCAGAAAGAGCTTGAGAAACTGGCAAGCGAAGGCAGCTTC
>JAUYDG010000149.1 GCA_030691925.1 Nanobdellota archaeon | reverse complement strand
GAACCCTGCTACGTAATGGCCTATCGCAAAAGGCGAGAGCACTTCCCCTGTTGCTGGGAACGATCCTTGGAGTCTTACCAATGCTACTGGGTCATCTTTTCCTGTGTATTTCCCTGCTATGTTGTGAAGCCTTGTCGTGCTTACTGCTGCTGCTATCCCCCCGTTGTTCCTTGACGCTATGCTTTCTATCACGTAATTCTGGTTGTCCCTCAGCAAGGCTGTTATGTCGTAGTACTCTTCCGGCGCGTTAAGCTCTATTACCCTGTCTCCCTCTGTGCAGGAAACGTCCATTATCGCGAACTTAAAGCCTTTGCTCATGCTCGGGCTTAGCATCAGTCCTGAGTTGTGCATCGGGTCTGCAAACGACAGGAACAATGGCAGGTTGTACGCTCCTGGGTCTGTCTTGTCTGCTGCGAATAGTATGAACGGCTCGTTTTCCCTCTCTTCAAACTCTAACTCTGCTACGGCCGGGCCCATTCCTTTCACGTTTCCTGAGAAAGAATCTTTTAAGAGGTCTTGTCCTGCTCCATAAAGCCCTTGCTTCTTAGCTACTTTAGTTCCCTCTTTGAATGCGTTCCATGCAAGTCCATGTACATCCTTGTCTCCTTTTCCTCTGCCATGCACCATTAGTATCGCTATGTCATCTCCGGTGTAGCTCAAGTAGTGGTCTGCTATCAAGCCTTTCTTCTGCGCCTTTGCTACGCATGACTCTACTTTCTCAACAAGGCTTTTGCTGGGCCTTATATGCCCGCCTATGCTGCCTACGTCTGCTTTTATAACGCTTAGAACTGTTCTCATATAAACCCACCTCCTTGATGTATGACACCATCATACTTTCCTTTTTTTTAAATATAATCTTTATCCGATATTATCTTACTTTTTAGGAATATGTTTAGAAATCGCTTAACAAACGTTTATGCTGCTAGCTCAGTAAGTTTTTTTATGAGGTCTGCTGTATCATGTTCTTTCTTGGAGATAGCCGTTATCATGACTTTTGAACTGGAGCTTATTAGGATTCCAGCCCTTTGTGCGTAATCTGAATCAGATTGCTTGTAGCTGTAACCACAGCTTATGAACGCTATTTCAAGTGGCGATACTGTTTTGCCGCCAGGCACAGACTCTATCAATACAGTGATATCATCTGGAAGGTCATATCTTACTAAGCTTTTGTAAGGATCATCCGCTTTGCATCCGCTTGTGGTGTTTTTTTGAAGATAGCCCATTACATTTCTGACTTTTGATATCTTTTCTTTAAGCGTTTCTCCTTCTATACTAATGTGTTCTTTTGGCATTTTCTGTTGGTATACAATTAACACTGCTATTATTTAAATCTTTTGTTTATTATCACTTTATAGTGGTAATCTAATTACATACGATACCCCAATAAGTTTTAAATATTAAAAGCCTACAAAGGATGGTATGAAAAAGTGGGTGTTAACATTATTAGCATTAATACTCCTAGCAGCAGCAGCCAATGCGAAATGCGGCGATAACTTCTGCGACTATGGGGAAGACTGCACAACCTGCCCTGATGACTGCTTATGCACCAAAGACAAGCATGACGAACAGGTAAACTGCACTATAAGCTTCGATTCCCAAGAATGTGAAAAAGGCTATTGCCGTGACAGGTGGTGTAGCACATTAGAAGGCTTCCAAAGCATATACAAAAAAGCCACATGCTCTGACAACGGATCAATAGACTTAGAGGTAAAATTCCAAGAGCTGGACAGCATTGTTCTTACACCTGCAGAAACGCTGAAAGTCTACATAAGGGAAAAAAACGATGAATCCTCCTTCGAAGAAATAAGCGGAACATGGCTGAACCCCTCAATGCAAGGCGAATCCAAGAACACAAAAATAAGAGACACGTCATACTTCACATCAGAAAACAACCTGTTCAAAACAAAGGGAGACTATTACGTAAGGGTCAAATACCAGATGGGAAGAAGCAACATGCTTTTCGAAGACGAGCTAGTCTCCTGCCCTGGAATGGCCACAGCGCCTGAGCCAGAAACAGAAGAAGCCAAGCCAGAAGAACAAATAAAAGAAGAAACAACACCGCCTGAGGAAACACCAGAAGAAGCAGTAGAAGAAATACCCGAAGAAACGCCAAAAGAAGAAGTGAAAGAAGAAACACCTGAAGTGAAACCTGAAGAAAAAAGCAGCACCATATGGTACATAATAGGCGGAGTAATAGCCTTAGTAGCGATAATATTCTTTGTCAAGTACGAAATAAAGATTATCAGAAAGAATGCGCAACAAAAATTTTAAATAGCCAGCCATATTACATAAGAATATGGAAATACCTAAACCGAATATAACCCTTCCAGGAAGAAAACTGAACATAAGAAGGCTGATAATAATGTCATTCGCAATAATCGGCCTGATATTAGCAGCTACGTTCTTCACCAAATCAAGCTGGACGGCATTCATAGTAAAAGAAGACAAACCAGTATGCACTGATGATTGCACCTTTGAAGGCAAAACCTGCGAAAACGCGAAAATATTCGAATGCGCAGCAGGAGAAGACGGCTGCAAACATAAGAGCCTAGTAGAGCCTTGCCCCGAAAACGCCGTATGCTCAACATTAAAAGAAGGAGAATGCTACACGCCGCAAACCTGCGACTTCGATTTCCACACCTGCATCTCGGACGTTCTATACAAGATATGCGAAAACGGGAAAACAATAGAAGGCGCGGAGACAAAGAAATGCCCTGACGGCCTCATGTGCAACAGAAGCCCTAAGCAGTTCGCGCTCTGCGTAGAAAAAGACTACTAATCAATACTTCCAAGGATTCCAAACCTTGCCATAAGTATTCTCCATATACTTCTTGTTAACAGCCTTGAAATCCCTCACAAGCCTAGAAATGAAACGAATGGAAATAACAAATTTTATGACATTTTCTATAACAAGATAGACTATGATGCAGATTATCACAGCAAAAAGAATAGTTAATCCTGATACCAGATCAACATCCATAGCTTATAAATAGAAAGCAATCGGTTATAAAACTTTAGATTTCTCAAAACTTGAAAGCCTAAACCACAAAGCAGCGACCAAGCCGCTGACGCAATAAGCTATGGCGATACCATACCAAACGCCAACCAAACCAAAACTTTTAGAAAGCAGATAAGCCAAAGGCACAGCCAAAACACCAAGCCTCAACAAGGTAAGCAACAACTTAGGCATACCCCTACCAAAACCCTGAAAAGCACCCTCAATAGTGATCCCCAGACTAGTAAAAGCAAAAAACAAAGACACGATCCTAATCAAAGAAACGCCATAACCGATAACCAAAGTATCATTAGTAAAAACCCTCATCCAAACACCAGGGATTAAGAAAAAAACGAGACCTATAACAGCGGTCACGACCATAGACAGGACAGTAGCAACCCAAGCGACCTTCTTTGCTCTCTTAACATTACCCGCACCAAAATTATGGCCCACCAAAGTAACAACAGCAATAGCAATGCCTATAGCAAAATGAAACGGTATGCTCTCCAACTTGTAGCCTATACCATAAGCAGCAATAGCCGCAGGACCGAAAGAAGCTGTAATCCTAGTGAGAAACACAAGCCCTATGCTCATCACTATATGCGAAAGAGAGGCAGGGATACCGACAGAAAAAATACTCTTAACAATATCAAAGCTATACCTGAAACTGCCAAAAGCAAGCTTGATCAAAGACTTGCCGGAAAACACATGAACTAATAAAAAAGCACAGCCTACACCCTGGGAGATTACAGTAGCTATAGCAGCACCCTCCACCCCTAACCGAGGGAAAAACCACAAGCCGAATATCAGCAACGGGTCCAATACCACGTTTATCAAAGCAGAAACAATCATGTACTTCATCGGAGTCTTCGCATCACCCTCACCTCTTAAGATATTACTCAGAGTCAGGAATACGAATACAAAACTGCAAAAACCGACTATCCAGCGGTTATAAACTATGGACAAAGAAAGCACAGACGGCGTGGCACCCATCAAAACAAACAAAGGCCTGGCAAAAAAAGAACCAGCCAAGGCCAGAACAACAGAAAAAAACAAGGATATCAGAATAGCATGCTCGGCAACCCTGCCAGCTTCACCTAATTTCTTGCCACCGATGTAACGCGCAACTAAAGAAGAGGCGCCTATACCAGTACCTGCACCGAGAGCGATTATAAGAATCATCACTGGAAAAACCATGCTCACAGCGGCAATAGCCTCAACTCCAAGCCTACCAACAAATATAGTATCGACTATGTTATAACTCATCTGCAAAGCAAAAGCAATCATAGTAGGCATAGAAAGAGCCCAGATATGGCCCAAAACGCTGCCCTGCGTAAAGTCCTTACACTCAGCCATAGTAAACAATAAGAAGGTATTTATTTAAAAAGGTTTATAAAAAAAATAAAAAACTATTTCTTTTTCCTAGCTTTCTTCTTGGGCTCAGGCTCGATAATTATCATCTTCCCCCTTCCCTTCTGGAAGAAAAGTATGTAAATTATAGGAAGAACACCCACACTGTTTACTATCAGCATAGCTATGAACCAGGCGAGCTGATCGTTCTTAGAAGCCCTCCACATGCCTATACCCTTCCAGACAGCATCCCATACCATCAAGATTCCAAGCAGTGGAGCAAACCACCAAATGCCCCCAAAAGGTAAACCGCCCATCATTTCAGAATAAGGGAACATCATAATATTACCACCTCCGCTTTTTAATGAACGCTGTAAGTATATAAAAATTACCATTTAAAACAAAATATTTAAATTGAAAATATTAACTAAATTAATTTGAAAACAATTTAATTTAATTAAAATAAAATTAATTTAAT
>JAUYDG010000085.1 GCA_030691925.1 Nanobdellota archaeon | reverse complement strand
ATCTTCTCAACATCGCTTTCCTTGCTTATCTCCACAGCCTTGCCGAAGCCCACTATGCCGGGCATGTTTTCAGTTCCAGATCTCACCTTGTTTTCCTGGCCTCCGCCATCAATCAAAGGCTTCAGCTTTACGCCCTTTCTTACGAACAGCACACCTATGCCTTTCGGCCCGTGTATCTTGTGAGCGCTTAAAGCCATGAGATCTATGTTCGTCTCTTTGACATCGATAGGCACTTTTGTAAAGCTCTGCACAGCATCGGTATGGAATATGATGTTTTTTTTCCTGCAAATGTCCCCGATAGCTTTTATATCTTGTATCGTTCCTATCTCGTTGTTAGCATGTATTATTGTGACGAGTATCGTCTCAGGGGTTATCGACTCCTCCAATTTTTTCAGGCTTACAAATCCTTCCTCGTCTACGTTTAGGTAGGTTACTTTGAACCCTTCTTTTTCCAAGGCTTCGCATGTTCTCAAGACAGCAGGATGCTCTATGACTGTTGTTATTATATGGTTCCCTTTGTCCTTGTTCTTGTATGCTATTCCTTTTATTGCGAGGTTATCTGCTTCTGTACCGCCTGACATGAATATTAGCTCATCCTGTTCGGCATTTATTTTCTTAGCGATTATCTCTCTTGCTTTGTCCATCTCTGTTTTAGATTCTTCACCGAAGCTGTGTAACGAACTAGGGTTCCCGAACTTTTTTATCATCATTTCCTGCACAGCTTTAGCTACTTCTTTGGCAACTTGTGTTGTAGCCCCATTGTCTAAGTAGACCTTCTTCATGTTAAACAAACCTCGCATTGCTTGAGTTTTTTATCCATCGACCTATGAAAGCAACAAAGTATCCCCTCCCTCTTTATGACATTACATAAGTAAACTATCTCTTCTCTTGGCGTTGACTCATTTTTCAATATCTTGTCAACAGAGCCTCCTATTATTTTCAGCATTTTCTTATCAAATTTAAGCTCTGCACCCCTCTGCGATTTAAGATACTGTGACACTGCAGATTTTCCTAAGCTCAGCTTTTTAGCTATCTCCTTCTGGCTCAATCCCTTTTCTAGCATCATCTCTGCGAACGCCTTTCTAAGCGCAGGTATCACATACCATACTTCTAATTCCTGGGGCATGTCCATAGTTCACAATAGCGGAATAACTGTTTATAAACATTTCTGTTCCCGAGAACAAGTTTTATATACTTAGCATAATTTTTAGTGTTAGAGGTGGTGCAAACAATGGCGAGGCTTATTAAAAAAACCGTCGCAGATTTCTTTGACAGGAGTGTATCAAAATACCCGAAAAAAGAATGCGCAGTATACCCTGAAATAAAATTAAGATGGACCTATGAGCAGCTGAACAAGGAAGTCAACGAGGCAGCAAAAGCGCTGCTGAAGGCAGGGATAGGGCCGCATGACAACGTAGCAGTATGGGCGACAAACCTGCCAGAATGGCTCGTCCTGCAATTCGCAACAGCAAAGATAGGCGCAGTTCTGGTAACAGTCAACACCGCATACAGAGAAAAAGACCTTGAATACCTGCTAAAACAATCCGACTCAAAAGCAATATTCCTCATGGACAAGTTCAAGGACTACAGCTATGTAGACATACTAGGCAACATAGTGCCGGAAATAAAAGACTCAAAACCAGGAAAGATAGAATCAAAAAAAATGCCAAAACTGAAAACGGCAATCACGATAGGGGAAAGCAGAAAATTCCCGGGAACCTTCAGCCTTGACGAACTAAAAAACGCAAAAGAGGCAAACCTCAGCGAAAAAGTAAAAGCGATAATAGGCGACAAAACAGAAATAACAGAAAAAGACATCAAGAAAATACAAAGAACACTAAAGCCTGATGATGTGATAAACATACAATACACGTCAGGGACAACAGGATTCCCGAAAGGGGCCATGCTCACAAGCTACAATGTGATAAACAACGCAAGGGCGATAGCAGAAACACTGAACTTCAAAGAAGACGGCAATATAGTCCTGCCCAACCCATTATTCCACTGCTTCGGAAGCATAATAGGGACACTGCTGGCGATAATACACGGCGGAAAAGTAGTCATGCCCAACATGTACGACCCGACAAGATTCGACGAAGAAGTCCTAAAAGCAGTAAATGACGAAAAGTGCACAGTGATATACGGCACACCATCACACTTCGACAGGATACTAAAACACCCCAGCATAGGAAAATACGACCTAAAATCCTTAAGGACAGGGATAATAGCAGGAGCGCCATGCCCCCTGGACCTGATGGAAAAGATAGACGAATACGTCCCGGAAATAACCATAGCCTATGGCTCAACAGAGCTCTCCCCGATAGTAACCCAGACAACAATAGGCGACCCAAGAGACCTAAGACTATCAACCGTAGGGAAAAGGCTGAACATCAAAGGGCTGCACATAAAACTGATCGATGATGACGGAAAAGAGCTGGTGAACACAGAAACAGGAAACTACTCCGGAGCAAACACCCTGGAAGAGATAATGGACGAGACAAAACTAAAAAGAGGAGTGCTATGGTCGAAAGGGCCGCAGGTAATGAAAGGCTACTACAACAAGCCAAAAGAAACAGCAGAGTCGATAGTTGACGGCTGGTACGACACAGGCGACATAGGAACGGCAGTAATCGTAAGAAAAAAAGGCTGGATCAAAAAATTCGACGTTTACTTCAAGATAACCGGAAGGGCAAAAGACATGATAATAACCGGCGGGGAAAACATCTACCCCACAGAAATAGAAAGCGTGCTAAGAGAACACCCGAACGTGTCAGACGTAGCAGTATACGGCTTACCTGACGAGGAAAGAGGGGAGATAATCGCAATGTCTGTAATACCCCAGCCGGAAAAAGAGATAACACCAGACGAAATAAAACAGTTCTGCATACAGCAGGGCATGAGAAAAAACTACATACCTAGAGCAGAATTCATAGAAATAAGGAAAGAATTCCCGATGACAGCAAGCGGAAAAATACAGAAGTACAGGCTCAGGGAAGAAGCTGCCATAAAATACGGAAGGGAACACCTGCTAAAAAGAAAAACAGCGTGAGAATAACCGACTACAGCCCTTAAAAAGGTTATTTGCGCAAAAAAAGTGCTTTTAAACTCGTCCACTTCTTTTTTTGTATTTATTATAAACCTTGTACACCAAAAAACCTGCTAATACTATCAACGCAAGGAGCGGTAATGCTATGTAAGGACGATTGGGAAAAAGAACTGGCTTGTTAGTTCTAAAATAAACTTTTTCAATGCTCCCATCTTTCTTAAGGTGCTTATTCTCGTATTCCAAAATCATACCCTCTTCCTTCACAGAAACAATCCTTACAACACTCATTATTTTATCGTACTTCTTTTCAGAGTCTGCAACATACGCTACAATTTCCAGGTCTGAAGGTATGATAACAGTATCAAGTGAAGAGCCTCCAAATCTTCTGTCTGCAGTTTCGAAATCAGATTCGCTTATATGCTCACTAGTAGGCTTGTAATCCTCACTTTTTATAGCGTATAACTTCCCATGAACATGGTAAATCTCCTGTATATCCTGTACCGAAATACAAGCGTCATCTTTTAATTGTACAACTTCAAATTTTTTAACAGGCCAAGGATGATCTATTGTCAGGAGAAATGTGTAACCAGGAAAATCGTTCATATTAGCGGTTTTTATGCAATATTCTTCAACAACCGGCTCCTCGATCAGAACGCCTCTTACCACTGAAGTAGCGAACAATAACAGCATAAACAATAGATATCTACGCATATCACACCCCAATACCCTTATTTTTCAAGTAAAAAAGGTAGAAAAATAAAAAAGATTTACCTTTTCTTTTTCTTTACCTTTACTTTAGGCTTGGCTTTGGTTTCTTTTGCAATCTTTGCCAATCTTTTCACTTCCTGCTGCACTACTGACATCACTCTCTTGGCTGATGCCCCTACTTCAGGCACCACTTGCTTCTTTATCTTTTCCCTTATCCTTTTCTCTTCTTTCATCGTTTCTGATATCACTTTCCTTGCCAACGATTCCCCTTCTTTCTGGTTCAGCTTCCCCTTCTTCATAAGACCGCTTATCACAGCATCTGCCTTCTTGGTAGTTATAGAAGCCAAACCTATAGCTATCAAGCTCCCTTTCTTCAGCATCTGTAGCTTGTTCATTTCTTATTCACCTCCAGATTTATTTCAAAGCAGATATTATCAAAACAATCAATAATATCCCGGCTATAATAAGGCCTATCAGAGAATATAAAGGTAACCCTCCGACAAAAGGGGGTATTTTCGCAAGCATTACGAGTGCAGAAGCCACAATCAGGGAAGCCATTACTATGCCTAGTGTCATCCTGTTCGAAGATCGCTCTATCTCGGTTTCAAATTTTTTCATGTCAGCATCACAGATGTCAAGCTCTTTCGGCTCTTCCTTCTCCAGCTTGGTCAAAATCTTCTGGGCGTCAACAGGAAACCTAACTAATAAGTTTTTGAAGTCCATCAATGTTTTCTTGGCACTCTTCAGCAGGTACTCAGGGCTCGTCCTCTCCTTGATAAGCTTCTCAATCATCGGCCTGCTCACCTTCACAAAATTAAACCCAGGATTTATCTTCTGAACAACGCCTTCGGTCGTCACCATAGCCTTTATCAGCAGGACGTACTCCACAGAGAACCTCATGCCATACTTCCTGCCCATGTTAATGGTTTCCCAGAAAAAGCTTGACATGTTAAACTGCTTGAGCGTAGTATCATAATACTTGCTCCACGTCTCCCTTATCTCCTCCTTGAATTTCTCCTTGTTAGTCTCGTCAGATATGAAACCCATGCTTACCAGCCCTTCAGTTATCATCTCAACATCTGCATTAACCAGCCCCATGTAAAGATTGAAAACCTTCTCAGTAAGCTCAGGGGTCAGCTGGCCTGTAATCCCGAAATCCAGCAAGGCTATATTCTTATTCTTAAGCAGCATGATATTGCCCGGATGAGGATCAGCATGGAATATGTTATGGTACAAAACACTCTTAACAAAAATCCTGGCAATCAAGCCTGACAAGTAATCCCCATCGACCTTCAGCTTCCTAAAATCTTTGATAGAGCTTATCTTCACACCATCTATGAACTCCATAGTCAAAACCTTGGAGGTCGTGAAATCCCAGTAAACTTTAGGAATTACCACATGCTTCTGATCCTCAACTACGACCTGATACCTTTCAATATTCTTAGCCTCCGAGACGTAATCCATCTCCTTTTGGGTATACTTCTCAAACTCCTCAACTATGCCAGTAGGACTGTAGCTCTTGCTCTCAGGAATATGCTTCTCAAGCAAGCGGGCCAAGTGGTACATCAGGTCTATGTCAGTCTCGAAAACCTCCCTTATGCCCGGCCTCTGAACCTTCACAGCAACCCTCTGCCCATTCTTGAGGATAGCCTCATGCACCTGCCCAACAGAAGCCGCGGCTACAGGCTTCTCATTAAAAAAAGAGAAAATCTTCTTCAAAGGACTGCCAAGCTCAGACTCAACTGTCATCTTGACAACATCAAAAGGGAAAGGCTTAACCTCATCCTGCAGCTTGCTGAACTCCTCAAGATAATCCTGTGGCACCAAGTCTGGCCTCAGGCTAAGAAGCTGCCCTAGCTTCACAAAAGAGCCTCCCAATTCCTCCATCGCAAGCCTCAAGCGCTTAGGCGTAGAGTCCTTAGGCTTCGCAAACTTAGACACGTGCAGCCTTTTCTCAAAAGGAAGATGCGCTTTCAGGTTCAGCTTGTCAACAAAATATCCTAGCTCTTGCCTGAAAAGAACGTTCGCTATCTGCTGCAACCTTCTAACATCTTTATATGTCTGAGCAAGGCTCATACCTTTGTTTGGGTCGTATTTATTTATATAAGTTGCGTTAGCGAACTCGTAAAAACAGGGTAACAAAAAAGTAAAGAATTAGGAAAAAATAAAAAAGCTGTTTAACCGCAGCTTCCTCCACTGTTAGTAGTTGTGGTGGTTCCGAATCCTGGCGACGGTGCTGCTGACGACAAAGTTTGTTTGCACTCTGCAGGCTGCTCGCTGAACGCGCAGCAAATAGCGCCTAACAAGCTTGCAGGGTCTCTTCCGCTACGCGCATCCCCTGCGTTTATCACCAAAGTAGGTGAGCCGCCGACGCCATACTTCTCATTCGCTGCCTTATCCACATTGAATAATGGGAACCTGCCATTAAGCCACTTGGAGTTGTCATTCAAGTTTTCCAGGATTTTAAACTCCTTGTCTGCAGCTTCTGTGCAGGACTTCAGTTTACCAGCGTCTATCTTCGTTTCTGTCAAGCATGATTCTGAATTGCCTTCCTTAAGGAAGCATTCCAGATAGCTTAGCAGTTTGTCATTTTGCTCTTTCTGTATGCAATACTGGTTCAGCTCTTCCTTAACTTCTGTTTCACCGTGCATCGCGTAGTATACGAATCTCAGCTTGAAATCTACCTTGTCCTTTAACAATTTCAATACAGGTATGATCCCTTTTTCTATCTGTGTTCCGTACGGGCAGTGCGACATAACGAACAGCTCTATGACCGGCTTGCTACCCTTTGCTATGCCTTCACAGCTAGTCGTAGCTGCTCCTGTGCCTGTTGCAGTCGTTGGAGTGACTTCTTCTGTCTTTTCAGTCATATCTATGCCCTGAGGGAACAAGTACTTCCCGTCCTTTGTGACGTAAGACTTGAAATCGACGTCCCCTACCTTAAGATTAACACTGTAAATATCGCCTTCACTTGAAACATCCCCAATCACAGCCTTTTCCCCACCGCTCAGAAGATTAGTATTGATATAATTAACAGCCTGCTCTGAAGCGTCCTTAGAGCTTAATGCGCCGAAAAAGTCTTTAAATCCGCTGGAAAATATTGAGATTATAAGCAATGCGAATAGTACCGCTGTAGAAAGCTTCCAGCCGTAACCTCTCCTAAGAAACTTGTGCATCCTCTCCTGTTTTTTTTCTTCTGCCATTTTAAAAATCCTCCCTTTTGAAAAATAAAACTTTCTTATAAGAACAAAACTATGCTTATAAATTTTACTGATGACTGAAATCCTTCGCCCAGTAATCCCTGATATTCCTGAAAAAATCAACTGTCAAGCTTTCCAGAAGGCTCAGCACTATAACAACTGACAAAAATATAAAAAACTTTATCAAGTTCCATATAGACTGCGCGGCGTTCTTAGATATCAAAGAAGAGAGCTCGCCAAATGTGGCAACCCAGATTATTTTCAAACCCTCCATGATGGGCCCTGCAATCGGGAATATAGAAAACATACCATTAAGTAACAGAACAAACTTTTTAACTTTTTCGCTAAGAAGACATGCCAGCAGCCTTACAGCATGCTACTAAAAAAAAGGTTTATATACTTCCTGCTCATCCTTCGAACCGATGAAAGCCAAACAAGCACTGGCAGCAGTCATAATCTCTACTCTGATAGGCTGCGCACCTGCAGTAAAAGGCATAATGGACAGGAGCCTTATTTCTGAAAAACAGATCGTCGTAACAGACCTTACAGGGATAGTCTACAAACTCACGAAAGAAGAAGGGCTTAGCCAGCTGAGAGCCTTAGCTATTGAAAGCAAGTACGAGGACATCTGGTACTTCATCCCTGAGACGAAGGAATGGCTTGACTACGGAAAAGAAATCTCTAGAGACGGCTGCTACCCTGAAAACGATTTACTCCTAGCACTGAACCCCAAACCTAAGGAAGTCATAAGCTACCACATACACCCTGCTGAAAACCTGAAATACAAAGCCTCGAAGCATGAATTCAAAGACTTCCAAGGCGCGCTTCCGCCATCTGTTGAAGACCTGGAGCACTGGCTGCAAGTGGAAGAACAATTCCAAGCTTCAGGAACGACACTAACAGAATGCGGAGTTGTCGACCTGGGAGGATACTGGTCCTTAGACCTGAAAACAAGTGACATTGACAAGATGAAAAGCTCCTTGAGAAAATATTCCCTTCTCGCCCATGATTACATGATCAATTACAGTTCAATGCGCTATAAGAACAAAGACGACAAGAACGCTCTAGAAACTGCCAGGAAGCAGTTCATCAAA
>JAUYDG010000144.1 GCA_030691925.1 Nanobdellota archaeon | reverse complement strand
TCTAAAACAGTTCAAAGAATATTATAAAAACAAAAAGATTGACGTTATCGCTGGCCCGGAAAGCAGAGGCTTCATATTCGGCGCAGTCCTTGCCCACGAGCTGGGAGTAGGATTCGTACCAATAAGGAAACCAGGCAAGCTGCCGGCAGAAACAGAAGCGCAGGAATACAAACTAGAATACGGGACAGACAAGATAGAAATCCATAAAGATGCGATAGAAAAAGGCCAGAACGTTTTAATCATAGATGACCTGCTAGCCACTGGCGGAACTAGCGAGGCCGCTGCCAAACTTGTAGAAAAACTTGGCGGCAAAGTTGCAGGGCTGGCATACCTGATAGAGCTCAGCTTTTTGAAAGGCCGAGAAAAGTTAAAGAACTACGACGTCTACTCTTTGATAGACTACGACTCGGAATAATCTTTTTTCCCTATTTCCTATGTATATGCACTTCTTTCACAGGGCTTAGGTGGCCTGCCAACAGGTTATTCCTTGCCAGTTCAGGGAAAACATCTTTCTCCAGGCTTGAGCCTTGGTAGTCTAACAATTCAGGCTCTGCGATGAAAATAGGCGAGAAGACAATATAGTTATCAGACTTGCTGGGCTTCTGTATAAAGCTAAGGACCCTGTTGCCCTGGACAACCACATTCCCTTTCTTGGACGGCTCACGGGAAGTGGTGAGCATGATAGTAGACACAGCATGAGCCCTTGAATGGTCATCCCAAAACTCCTTCAGCTTTATCCTGTCAAAGACTATATCATCATAAACAACCAAGAATTTGCTGTTAACCTTGCCTTTCAGAAGCATAAGCGTCTCAAAAGTCCCTTTCGACTCCTTCTCCTCGATATAGTTTATCCTAACGCCATAAGAGTTACCATTTCCGAAATAGCTGAACACCTTTGTAAGCATCTTATGCCTTGCTATGATAAATATTTCCTTGAAATTATTCTTCCTCAAAGTCTTTACTGCCTTTTCCACAACAGACTCGCTGTCTACCTTCGCAAACATCCTGTACTCGTCTTTAGAAATCTTGAGCCTCTCTTCAGGGCCGCCAGCAAGAATCACGGCAGTCTTGCTCTCATCAACGGTTTTTTTGATCAAGTGCTCTATCGCCTGGGAGCGGTTCCTTATGTAAAGATTATCGATTAAGGAATCGACACTTTTAAGAAGATCCTTATCTATAGTCACTGATATTTTTTCCTTCATCGAAGCCTTCAAACATTCTTAGATTTATAAATTTTTCCGACAAAGTAGGATAATAACAAAGCTTTTAAATCAAAAACTGATACTTTCACTTTTAGGGTGTGTTAAAAAATGAAGGTATGTATTATAGGGACTGGCTACGTTGGCTTAGTCACAGGAACATGCTTAGCCGATATGGGGAACGATGTAACATGCGTCGATATAAACAAAAAAATTATCGACAACCTTAAAAAAGGAGTGATACATATTTTTGAGCCAGGATTAAGCGAACTGGTAAAAAGAAACGCTAAAGAGAAAAGATTATCTTTCACAACAGACTATAACACGGCAGTAAAGGATTCTGAAATAATATTCATAGCAGTAGGCACGCCACAAAAGGATGACGGAAGCGCAGACCTAAGCTACATTTTTTCCGCCGCCAAAGGAATAGCGGAGCACATGGATTCTTACAAGGTGATTGTTGTCAAAAGCACAGTCCCTGTAGGGACATCAGAGAAAGTAAGGGAAGTAATAAAAGAGAACCTGAAGAGAAAAATAGAATTTGACGTAGCAGACAACCCTGAGACGCTTAGAGAAGGGGAAGCGATAAAAGACTTCACAAACCCAGACAGGGTAATCCTGGGGACTGACAGCGAAAAAGCGAAGACCATCATGCACGAGCTCTACAAAGGCCTGGAAAGAGCAGACAAGCCCATAATATTCACAGACATACACAGCGCAGAACTCATAAAATATGTAAGCAACGCGATGCTGGCCATAAGAATATCATTCATGAACCAAATCGCGCCATTATGCGAAAAAGTAGGAGCCGACATAAAAGCAGTAGCCAAAGGAGTAGGCCTGGACAGCAGGATAGGGCCAAGATTTTTACAAGCAGGAGCAGGCTATGGTGGTTCATGCTTTCCAAAAGACATTAGGGCATTAGCATACAATTTAAAACAACACGGATTAGGCTCTGAAATACTGGATGCTACAGACCAAGTCAACGAAAAAACAAAAAAAAGCATAATACACAAAGTGAAAAAACTAGTCCCCGACCTGAAAGATAAAAAAATCGCAATATGGGGATTGGCTTTCAAACCAAAAACTGACGATATGCGAGAAGCACCTTCAATCACCCTGATAAAACAGCTGCAGTCAGAAGGGGCAAAGGTAAGAGTCTTCGACCCAGAAGCGATAACGACCTCTAAAAAATACCTAGAAAATATTGAATACGCGGAGAACCCATACCACGCTTTAGAAGGCTGCGACGCAGTAGTCCTCATAACAGAGTGGGACGAGTTCAGAAATCTGGACAAGCAGAAGATGAAACAGCTCCTTAACAAGCCAAACTTCATCGATGCGAGAAACGTCTACGACCCCAAAGAGATGAAATCCTTAGGATTCAACTATCTGGGTGTAGGTAGATGAAGATAGTAGTTACCGGCGGCGCAGGCTTCATAGGAAGCCACTTATGCGAATACCTTCTAGAAAAAGGACACGAGGTCATCTGCGTGGACAACTATTTCACAGGCAGCAAAGAAAACATAAAACACCTGCTCAGCCACAAGAGCTTCAAAGAAAAAGAACATGACATAATCAACCCATTATTCTTTGATGAAAGCATAGACCAGATATACAACCTCGCATGCCCCGCATCACCAATACACTACCAGGTCAACAAGATAAGAACGATAAAAGCATGCACAGTCGGAATGGTCAACATGCTGGGCATAGCCAAGGCCAAGAAGGCAAGGATATTACAAGCGTCAACATCAGAAGTATATGGAGACCCAAAAATTCACCCGCAGCATGAAGGGTACTGGGGCCACGTTAACATGAATGGCCCTCGCAGTTGTTATGACGAAGGCAAGAGAGTAGCTGAAAGCCTAATGATGGCATACCACTGGCAGAACAACATCGACACTAGGATAGTAAGGATATTCAACACTTACGGCCCAAGGATGGCAGAGAATGACGGCAGGGTCGTCTCGAACTTCATAATACAGGCTTTGAAAAACGAGCCATTAACCATCTATGGCGACGGCTCACAAACAAGAAGCTTCTGCTACGTCTCTGACCTGGTCGAAGCGATGTATCGCGTGATGAACCTGGAAAAATTCTACAACCCGATAAACTTGGGAAACCCGCACGAGTTCACAGTCCTGGAACTAGCAAACAAAGTAAAACAGCTCACAAAATCAGAATCAGAAATAATATTCAAGCCTTTACCTGAAGACGATCCTGTCAAAAGAAAGCCTGATATATCCCTAGCCAAAAAAATGATAAGCTGGGAGCCAAAAATAAGCGTAGACGAAGGCTTAAAAACAACTGTTGAGTACTTCAGAAAACTTTTAAAAAACTGATCTAGAAACTGAATGAATTGCCCTCTTCTTTTTTGAAATATTCCTCTTGCAGCAGCCCTATCTTTTTGGAGATATCTTTAGAATGATAATTCAATTCGTTTATAACCTTCAGGCATTCTAAATACACACCTAGTTCTTCCATCTTGTTCTTATTCTTTCTCGTCTTTTTGAAGCAGCCTAGGAAGCTAGCCACATCTTCCAGCCTTCCTGCAATATCATTTTCAGAAGGCATCTTGATATCATCCAGCACTATAACCCTTTTTTCAGTGCTCTCTCTTATCCCATAGCAGTAAGGTCCCTCATCGCCGTGCTGGTATCCGACAAAACCTATTTTTTCTGTTATGCCACGAGAACGGTAATCTCTTTCACCAAACAGTGTTTCCTCTTTAAATCCTAGCCTGGCTGCGAGCTCCTGTATTTCCCTTTCCCCTATGCCTATCTTTTTAATCCCGTATTCTTTTGCTATATAGATCATCGCTGCCAATGAGTAAAGAAGTTCTCTTCCCCTCTCATTATTCACCCAGTCGCTTATGTAAGACCAGCTTATTACTCCTCCTTCTATCGTGTCATAGAATAGTATTGTCTCTTCTTTTTTTGTATTCGCTATGTATGATCTGGTTTGAACTTTTGGCGTGTATGATTTTTTTAACAACTTGCGTTCTGATTCCTCGCTTATTAGGAAAATACATGCTCCTAGGTCTATGTCTTTCTGCAGCCATTCCACTTTTCTCATCGTATGATATGAATTTAAGTCTCGAAGTGAGCTTATCCAGCAGTTTGTTATGGTTGCAAGGTCTTTCCCTAGTTCCTTGGGAGGGTAACCTGGTTTTATCACCCTAATCTGATAGCTGTCTTTTGTACGCTGGGAGAACAACTCCTTAAGGTCTGTTTCCTCCTTTGTTGCCCTTGCTTTTTCCAGAAGGGACCTCACTCTTTCCCTCTTTTTTGTGTCTAATATCCGGTCTTTCTGTACAGCCACATCACTAACCTCTTGGAGCGCTTGCGTGTATAAGCATGCAAACAGGCTGTTCACTATAGAATCGAGCTCTGTATGATGGATTACACCGGGTAAGCTAAGCAACTTTTCTTTGTATTGCGCGCATAATTCAGGCTTTATTATTTTCCCGTAGGATGTCTGGCTTTCCATTTTCAATAACTACCAAATAATAGTAATTTAAATCTTTCGGTTTGCATTGATTTAAAAAAAACATTCAAAAGGTCTTGGAATTCTAATAAAATGCTCGAAACGAAAAACATATAAATGCTAAAAATCGCAAGATTATGAATAATTTTTTAGAAAAATGGCAAAACAAAAAATCGAATTACTGGTAGAAGGCGGAAAGGCCACTCCAGCGCCACCTCTAGGACCTGCTCTAGGCCAGATGAAGATGAACGTCGGAGAAGTCATCAATCAGATTAATTCTAAGACTCAAAGCTTCAAAGGCATGAAAGTGCCAGTTACTGTAATAGTAGATGACAAAACAAAGGAATTCGAAATAGAGATAGGGACGCCGCCAGCATCACAATTGATAAAAAAAGAGCTAGGACTAGAAAAAGGCTCTGGTGAGCCTAACAAGAACAAGGTAGCCAACGCGGCAATAGAGCAGCTCATCAAGATAGCCCAGATGAAAAAAGACTCAATGTTCGTGAAAAACCTCAAGGGCGCTGTCAAATGCATAGCAGGGTCAATGAATGCCATGGGGATACTGATAGAAGGGAAACTGTCCCCGGAATTCAACAAAGACCTGGAAGCAGGACTGTTTGACAAAGAGATCAAGGAACAAAAAACCGAAGTGAGCCCGGAAAAGAAAGCATTACTGCAAGAACAGCTGGTGAAAGTGCAGGAAGAGCTAAGAAAAGAATTGGAAAGGCTGAAAGCAGAAGAGGAAGCAGAAAAGGCAGCAATAGCTCCGGCAGTAGCAAAACCAGAAGAAGCAGAAGCAAAAGCAGAAGGGGCAGAAGAAGCAAAAGAAGGCGAAGAGGGAGCGGAAGGAAAAGAAGCACCTAAGAAAGAAGAGAAAGGCGCTGCCAAGAAGGAAGAAAAGCCGGGCAAGAAAGAAGAGAAGCCAGGCAAGAAAGAAGAGAAACCAGCCAAAAAATAAGTTCTTCTAAATTTTTTTTTAATAAACTTTATAAATAATCTTTTATGTTTAGTTAACATCAAAGGGGCTATGGTGTAGCTTGGTTATCATCGATGGTTTGGGACCATCAGACCCCGGTTCAAATCCGGGTAGCCCCATCAACCTTTTTTCAAAATCATGCAATGAAACGGCTAAAAAATTTGAGCATAATCGCTGTAAGCATGGCTGTGCTTGGAGGAAGCGCACTATTAGGCCTAAACTCCTGCTCAGACCCTAATATAATTAATATAAAATCTGGTTCTGGAAAGGTTTACAACATATCTTACAGCAAAGGCAGAAGCAGGCTGCACGAGCTCGCAAAAACCGCCAAAAAAGAAGACGCATGGCTGTATGTCAACGAAAAATGGTACGATGTAGGATATTCAGAAGAGGAAACACAAACATACCTTGCCGCAGATAGCATAACACGGCTATTAAAGGAAGACCAAGGAGAAGCAATACTAACACACATTCACCCTCATTCTACGGAATACCAGATATTCCCACCGGCACCATTTGATATAGCCTCACATGCACAGCTTAAGAAAGAAGCCCGCAAAAACCCGAAGATAGAATTCAAATCAGAAGTTTACGATGGCTATGGCGTATGGAGATACGATACGACAGAAAGCATAGAATCAAAAATAGAAGGAGCAGGAGGCGGAGTTTACGCATTCTTCGGACTGCCCCACCAGGTAGAAAAACTAAGAAAAAGAATCTTAGAGGACAACTCATTATCCAGAAAGGAAAGAATCGAAAGATACATAGAAGCGTCAAAAGAACTGGGCATAATACTCACTTACACCCTGATAGAAAGCTTTAAAAAATAGCTACAATTAAGGTTTTAGAAAATGGCGACCAAGAAAGTAGGAACAGCAGGAAGGTTCGGCGCAAGATACGGAAAAAGGTTAAGGTCAAAAATTGCCGAAATCGAAAAGAAGCAGAAATCATGGCATAAGTGCCCTTACTGCGCGAAATTTAAAGTCAAAAGAGTATCAGTAGGCATATGGCAGTGCAGAAGCTGCGGAGCAAAATTCACAGGAAAAGCATACGAGGTATAAAATGGCAGAAGAAACAGAAAAAAACCCGAAAATCAAGATTTATCATTGTTTTAACTGCGATGCCAAGGTAAGCATCAAAGACTACCTGAAGAAAAGGGTAAGATGCCCTTACTGTGGTAGCAAAATTCTTTACAAACAAAGGACTGCATCCTCAACAATAAAGGGAAGGTAGCTGAAAAAATGGAAAAAATAGACAAAGAAACAGAGCAAAAAATAGGGCAGTTGCAGCTGATGGAGCAAAACCTCCAGAACTTCCTGATGCAGAAACAGACATTCCAGACGCAGCTTTTCGAGATAGACAACGCCCTTCAAGAGCTGGAAAAAAGCAAGGACAAGACATACAAGATAGTCGGCACCGTCATGATAGCCTCAAAAAAAGAAGATATCATAAGCGACCTCAAAGAAAAAAAGTCAGTGATAGAGCTGAGGATCAAAAGCCTGGAAAAGCAGGAAAAAGCGATCAAGGATAAAGCGACCCAGATGCAGGGCGATATAATGTCGCAATTAAAGAAAAAATAGGGGGGTGTGGTTAAAAATGTCAGAAGCTATAACAGACGTCGTAGAATTGCTAGGCCAGATAGAGAACGATTCCAGCGTTCCAAAAAACATAAGGCTGAAAATAAGGAACGCCATAAATGTCCTAGAAGAAGAAGGAAAAACAACCGCTGTCAAAGCAAACAAGGCCGTAGAAGAGCTGGATTTTGTTTCAAACGATTCTAACCTGCCAGTCTACACCCGCACTCAGATTTGGCACATAGTAAGCCTATTAGAGAGCGGTAAATAGAAATATTTATATACAAGCCAGCCATTACTTTAAATAAATAATAATTATATAAAAAAAGGAGAAAAATAGGAGGTAAAAAAGAAAAATGCGCGCTTTCTTCAACCAACTTAAAAACAAAATAGTTAGAGGGATGACAATACAAGACGAAAGCTTCCCGGAACAATACGGGGAGGATTACCTTGAAATAGACACCGAGGCCGGATCAAAACCCAGATCAAAAATACTCATAAGGCCGTTCGTGATAAAAGAATTCGAAGACATAAAACCAGCACTAGACGCTCTCAGAGACGGATACACGATAGCGCTTGTAAACATAAGGCCGATAAAAGACAAAGACATAGTAGAGCTTAAAAGGGCAGTAAACAAGCTGAAAAAGACATGCGACGCTGTCAATGGTGACATAGCAGGCTTCGGCGAAGACTGGATTGTGGCAACACCTTCTTTCGCACAAGTCCACAGGAACGTCCTTAAAGAGCCGGTTAAAGAAAACGTTGACGGATTATAAAACTTTTTTCTAATTTTTTCTTTTATCTTTTTTCGAAATCTTTATAAGCTTAAAGTGGCTATACTTTTATAGCTTTTAATAAACACTAAAAGATATAAAAATGGAAAAAGACCAAGAATTTATAGAACTTATAAAAAACCTTGCCAAATCTCAAGGAATGGACGACCTAACAGCAATAATAATCGCCAAGCTGTTCATAGAGCCAGGCGAAGTCGCGATGGAAGACCTGGCAAAAGAAACAGGGTACAGTCTGGCATCGATAAGCAACAAAACCAAACTTTTCGAACAGGCAGGACTTTTTAAAAAAATAACCAAACCGGGAACAAGAAAGATATTCTTCTACATGGAAAAAGACATTTCACGCCTGATAGCAAACATGTTCCTAAAAAAGCTAGAAATCATGTCCATAGCAAAAGCAAAACTGCCAGACATACTAAAAAAGTACAAAGCACAAGCCAAAACAGATAAAGAAAAACAAAAACTGAAAATAATAGGGCATTATTATAAGGACATTTTAAAATTTGACAAAATCCTTCAAGAGCTTTTACAAAAACTGTCCAAATTAGAAGAAAATGACAATGCATAAAGCAAACAAAAAAGATTGTATAATACAATTAGAAGACGTCTGGAAGATATACCAGATGGACTCTGTGCAAGTGCCAGCACTGAAAGGCATACATCTGGATGTCCAAAGAGGAGAATTCTTAGTAATCCTAGGCCCATCAGGGTCAGGCAAATCAACCCTGTTGAATATGATAGGCAGCCTAGACCTGCCGACCAAAGGAAAAATATTCCTTGATGGAAAAAACATAGCAACCATGCCGGAATCAGACCTGGCACAGCTAAGAGGGAAGAAGATAGGATTCGTATTCCAAACTTTTAATTTAATACCAAGCCTTAATGCCTTAGAAAATGTTGCCTTGCCAATGACATTCCAAGGGGTACAAAGAGAAGAAAGAGCAAAAACCGCTGAGCAATTACTGAAAAAAGTAAACTTGGGACATAGGATGTTACACTTACCATCCGAACTTTCAGGGGGAGAAAGGCAAAGAGTAGCGATAGCAAGAGCGCTGGTAAATGATCCGGAAGTGGTATTAGCAGACGAGCCAACAGGCAACTTGGACTCGAAAAGCGGAAGAGAGATTGTAGAAATACTATCCCATCTGAACAAAGAGGGAAAAACAATCATAATGATAACGCACGAAAGAGAAATGATGAAATATGCAGACCGAACATGCCTGCTAAGCGACGGACAAATCACAAGCTGTTTGGCTGATGGTAAAAAAAGCGTAAAAAAACTAGAAAGGGAGATGGAAAAATGGAAAAGAAAATAATCTTAATACCCGTACTGTTTTTGCTTGGAATATTTTTAGTACAGGCTATAGAGCAAAGCCTGCCAGGAGACGACCCAGACCTGGAAAAAAGTCTTATTACAGAAAAAAGAATAACAGAACTTTACTATTATGATTCTGGGATGGGAAGCCCTATAGCCAAGATAGTATCTCTGAAATACGAGCCGTACCCTGTAGAGCCAGGCTCAAAGTTTGACCTTTGGCTAAGAGTAGATAACCTTGGTAGGGAAGAAGCAGAGAACGTAAGAGTAGAATTCGTGCCTAATAACCTTTTCACAATCCACGGAGATCTTGTAAGAACTATCGGAGAGCTAGGCAGCAGGCAGTCAGCAGTCGTGAAATTTGAAAATATAAAAGTAGCTGACAACGCAGCAGAAGGAGAAAACACGCTAAAATTCAAGATAAACATGGGCGGCGCTTACGATCTCAGCACTTTAACATCGGGACTGACAATAGAAGTAAGAAGCGTAGAGCCATTATTCGAAATAACAGTAAGCTCTGAACCTGAAAAAGTACCACAAGGCGGAATAGCAAACATAAACATTAATTTGAAAAACAAGGACACTACATCACTAAAAAACATCGAAGTAGAATTAGACCTGCCTGATGAGTTCATACCAATAGGTTCAACAGTCTTGAAAAAAGTACAAGACATATCACCTGGAGGAGAAGAAACACTAACATATACTATAACTACTTTGGGAGATGCTACTGCAAAAGCCTACCAGATACCACTAAAAGTCAAATACAATGATGAAGCAGGATATAACTTTACGCAAAGCGACACTATGGGACTACTAGTAGGGGCAGATCCGGACTATTATATCAACTTAGAAGAGTCTGACACGTTCAGCAAAGGAACAAAAGGCAAGGTAGTACTAAGCGTTTCTAACACAGGACCATC
>JAUYDG010000100.1 GCA_030691925.1 Nanobdellota archaeon | reverse complement strand
TGGAAGG
Organism: Nanobdellota archaeon; assembly: GCA_030691925.1. Taxonomy (GTDB): domain Archaea; phylum Nanobdellota; class Nanobdellia; order SCGC-AAA011-G17; family VGLX01; genus VGLX01. Next base: position 3,930 of record JAUYDG010000100.1, on the reverse strand, counting down.
AGACAGTGCTGGCGGCTGCTTTTCAGGAGACACAAAAATAGCCCTTGCTGACGGAAGGAGCATAACATTCAAAGAACTTGTTGAAGAGCATAAACATGGGAAAAAACACTTCTGCTACACAACTGAAAAAGACGGAAGCATAGCAATAGCAAAGATAGAAAACCCAAGAGTGACAAAAAGGGATGCAGAGGTTATCAAAATAGTACTAGACGATGGTGAAGAGGTGATATGCACGCCAGACCACAAGTTCAGGTTAACCGAAGGAAATTACAAACACGCCACACACCTAAAAAAAGAAGACTCATTAATGCCGTTTAACAGAAAAATTTCAAAAATAGGTGGAAGAATAACTATAGAAGGCTATGAAATGGTCTGGGACTCAAAAAGGGAGTGGGTTTTTACTCATATTCTAGCGGATGAATATAACCTAGAGAATGGAATCTACAAAGAACATCACAACAGAACATATTACGACCGTACAATAAAACTTATGAAGCAAGTCCTAGAAGAACATGGAAACGTAGAAAAGTTCGATAAAATAAGGATACTCAACAAAGACCACACTGCACTAAGTATGAAAACATTCTGCAACAGATTCTTCAATAACGAAAAAGAAATCATGCTTGAAGCAGTAAAGAACTACAACCACAAGATAAAAAGCGTGATAAAGCTAGACCAAAGAGAAGATGTTTATGATATAGAAGTACCCGGCACACACAACTTCGCACTAGCATCAGGGGTATTCGTTCATAACAGCTCGAAACAAGGCAGAGATAGAAAGACTCAAGCCATCCTTCCTTTAAAAGGAAAGATTCTTAACGTGGAGAAGGCAAGGCTTGACAACATATTCAAGAACAATGAGATTACTATGATAATGTCTGCTGTCGGCACAGGCATCGGTGAGGAGTGCGACCCTTCAAAAGCAAGGTACCATAAGATAATCATAATGGCAGACTCGGATGTTGACGGCCGCCACATAACCTGCCTGGCACTAACCTTCTTCTACCGCTACATGAAGCCTTTGATAGAGCAAGGCTATATTTACATCGCTGCACCGCCCCTCTACAGGGTGAAAAAAGGCAAGAAGGTTCATTATGTCAAGGATGATGATGAGCTGAACAAGCTTTTGAAAGAGCATGGCAAGGATGACACTTCTATACAGAGGTTTAAGGGTCTTGGTGAGATGAACCCTGAGCAGCTGTGGGAGACCACTATGAATCCGGAAACAAGGATTCTCAAGCAGGTTACTATAGAAGATGCTATAAACGCTGATGAGATATTTACTATATTAATGGGTGATCAGGTGGAGCCTAGGAGGGACTTCATATCAAAATATGCTAAGGAAGTTAAGAACCTTGATATTTAAGGGCAGGGCAAAGGCAGTCATATTTGATTATGACGGCGTTTTGAATGACTCTTTGCTTGCGCTCAGGACTGTTTGGAACGAGTTTTACAAGAGAGGGCTCTCGAAAAAGTATTTCGAAACTGATGAGGAGTTCAGTAATGCTTTTCAAGGCGACCCTAAGAAGAACCTTCTTTGCGTCGGTGTTCGCGAGGAGGATTTAAGCCTGTGCGATAAGGTCATACGGGAAACATTGCCAGGGTTAGACAAAGATATGAAGCTGTATCCAGGAGTCTGGATGCTTATTAGCATGCTAAAAGAGGATGGTTACAAGATAGGCATCGTTTCTAACGGAATCAGGGAGGCTATAGAGTACAAGATTAAGAGGTATTCACTTGAAGATTGTGTTGACTCAATAGTAGGCCATGATGATGTCGCTAATCCAAAGCCTAGCCCTGAGGGCATTTTGAAATGTATGGAGCAGCTTAATGTTAAGCCTTCCAAGACGATTTATGTTGGTGATATGGAAAGCGATGTTAAGGCTGCCAAGGCTGCTAAGGTCAGGCTGATGGTGGCTGCCACCTATGGTTATCTTAGCTTGTCGAAAAACCAGCAGGAGAGGTTGAAGGGCGCTGATGTTTTTGCTGATTCGCCGAGAGAGATTTACAAGAGGATAAGAAATGGCTGATATCCAGAAAAGGCTTATCGAAGATGAGATGAAGGAGAGTTACGTAGACTATGCTATGTCCGTTATTGTCAGCAGGGCCCTGCCTGATGTTCGTGACGGCTTGAAGCCTGTGCACAGGAGAGTCCTTTTTGCTATGCACCAGCTTGGCTTGCAGCATAATAAGCCTTTCAAGAAGTCTGCTAATGTTGTGGGTAATGTCATGGCTAAGTTCCACCCTCATGGTGATGCTGCCATTTATGATACTCTTGTAAGGATGGCTCAGAACTTTTCTTTAAGGTATCCTTTGGTTGACGGGCAGGGCAACTGGGGTTGTTTTACAGGGGATACCAAAGTTGCTTTGACTGATGGGAGAAATTTAAGTTTCAAAGAGTTGATTAAAGAGCATAAGAATGGTAAAAAGAATTATACTTACACCATAAACAGCCAAGGGCGTGTTGAAATAGCTGAAATAATAAATCCGAGGTTGACAAGGAAAAATCAAAAGGTTATGAAGGTTATTTTAGATAATGGTGAAGAGATTAAGTGTACACTAAATCACAGGTTTATGTTAAGAAACGGGGATTATAAAGAGGCTCAGCATCTTAAACATGGAGATTCTCTAACTCCTTTGTACTTGAGGCTGTCAACTGAGAAAGATAAAGTTAAACCTTCTTTAAGGGGTTATCAGGTGGTTTATCAGCCAAAGGCTAATGTTTGGGTTCCTGGCCATAATTTAGCTGATGATTGGAATTTGAGAAATAATGTTTATGACAAAAGTGCTGGAAGGATAAGGCATCATCTTGATTTTAACAAGTTAAACAATAATCCTGATAATGTTAGAAGGATAAAATGGAGGGACCATTGGGGCTTACATGCAATTCACGCTTCAGAGTTGCATAAAGATGGAGATTATCGGAAAAAGATAGCTGAAGGAAGAAAGAAATATTGGTCAAACCAAGCTAACAGAGAAGCAAATTCTAAAAGATTGTCTGAGAGGAACATAAAAAATTGGCAAAACCCGAACTATCGAAAACGTATGGTCAGAACTTTAAGCAAAATAAATATTGAATTTATAAAAAATCATCCAGAAATAAGAGAAAAATACAGTAAAAGATTGAAAGATCTGTGGGAGGATGAGGATTACAAGACAAAAATGAGCGTTTTAAAGTCCAAAGAAATGAAGAGCAGATGGGATAATCATGATACTTCTCTTAAAAAATTCACTTCAAAAGAGTCTAAAAGGATATGGTCAAAACCGGGTCATAGGGAGTTCATTTCTAAAAAATCAAAAGAAATATGGCAAGACGCAGATTATAGAAAAAAGATGGGTGAAGAATCAAAAAAACGATGGACGGATAAAGAATACAGAGCTAAATTCCCGCAAGACCATTTCAGTAAAATGGCTAAGAAATTATGGGAAGATCCTGAAATAAAAAAGTTTCACCAAGAAAAAGCGATTGCTCAATGGCAAAATCCTGAATTTCGTGAAAAAATAAGCAAAAGTGTTAGTGAGCGGAACAAACGCCGCTTAAAAGAGAATCCTGATTACATAAAAAAATTGACAGCCAAATCAAAAATTTCACTAAGAAAAAAATGGCAGGATCATGAATACAAAGAAAATGTGATTAAAAGTAAAATACTAAATTATGTTAATTCTCTTATCAGTAAATACGAAGTTGTTACTCCTGAATTGTATGAAAGAGAAAGGGATAATAATGGTGTGCCTAAAGTTGAAAATGCTGTAAAATATTTTGCTAATTTTTCTGAAATTGTTGAACATGCAAAAAAATATAACCACAAAGTCATTAAAATAGAATTTCTTGAAGAGGAATCTGATGTCTATGATTTAACTATAGGGGGGACGCATAATTTTTCTTTATCTTCTGGAGTTTTTGTTCACAATTCTGTTGATGGCGACGCA
>JAUYDG010000049.1 GCA_030691925.1 Nanobdellota archaeon | reverse complement strand
GAAAGACAAGAAATGGACAAAACAAAACTTTGAAACAAAGATAAGCCTTGAGCGTTTAATGAAGGTGTTTGACAGCACGTATCTTATCATGAACAATTGTTATTTCAAAACATCAGACGGGCAGGTTGTAGGCCCGGTAACTTTAGGCACTGGCAGCGGGATACTGTTGAAAGGCGGCTATTTCCTGACAGCCCATCATGTTACAGACTCAGAATTAGGCGAAATACCCCCGCATCCGCTTTATGGACCTGTAGAGTATAGCCATAGCGAATTCTTCCTGACTGATGAAAAAGATATAGAAGAGGCACCTGAGCCGAAATTCAAGCTTGAAAAGATAGTAACAGGCACAGAAGAGCTGGACTACACGCTGCTGAAATTGGAAAAAAGTGATAAAATCCCTTTTTACGACCAAGGCCTGAACATGCCAAATAAAGTGGATTTAGGGATGCAAAGCGTAGTTATAGGCTTCCCAGTAGGGACAGGGAAAAACTTAAGGTTAGGAAATGTTTCACAGCTAAAGTCAGATGCCGGAGAGGATTATTACACTTTTAAGAACAGCCTCATACCTGGCGACTCTGGAGGACCTATCTTCGTAGTGGAAAATGGAGAGTTGAAGCTTGTTGCTCTTACAAGGTCTATATGGATATTTAACCTAGGCGACCAGACAATGCCAATACCTCAAATCGCTAACATAAACCATGGGCTGAAGATTAAAAGCATAGTCAAGGATGTGGAGAGCAAGCTTAAATCAGGAAGCCTGGATGAAAAGACTGCTAAGGAAGTGAAAAACTTCTTGAAGCTGAACAAGAAATAGCAAGATGCTTAAAGAGCCCAAGCTAGTGACCATTGAGTTCTCAGATTACTTGGAAAAATCAGTCGACAAGCTGAGCGTGCCCAAGAATGTTTATGTAGAGGGGTATCTTGCATCACTTTTGTCAAAATTCGTTAAGCAAGAAGAAGAGCTTTTGCCAGATAAGCCATTAATATTCAGGCTGCAAAGCTTGGAAAGCCTGAAAGACTGCATAAAGCTAGGCGACGAGACCCTTTTCGTGACAGGTTTTTTTCCAGAATATTTTTCGAAGCGCAAGAACAAGACATATGTAATCAGCATCGGAAAGGATTCTTATATGCGCGCGGCAGCCAGGATGCGTTACGAGGGGGAAGGCAGTATTTATTCGGTGCTGTCTGAAAAGTTTGAGGATTATTCAACAGTCCTTAACGATGTGAAGTACAGCATGCTGGAAGTGGTGGATGACAAAGAGTTTTTTGAGATTTATAAAATCTGGAGAGATTATCATAACCCAAGAGCCCTAGCAAAACTAAAGAAGAAGATGTAGTAAAATATTTAAAGACAGTTTTCTGAAGTTTATACTGATGTATTGGCATTTTTATGAGAAGCATGAAAAAAAGCTTTTTGTAATTCCTATGATTCTTCTTATCGCAAGTATAATCATAGTTACTAGTCATTATTTGAAGACTGGCGATGTTTTTGATAAGGATGTCAGCCTTAAAGGGGGTATAAGCGTTACGCTCCAAACTTCTGAAGATGCCAAGGCGCTTGAAGGCAAGCTTTACGATTATTTGAAGAAAGATGTCAGTGTCAGGAAGCTTACAGAATTCGGTACGGAAAGGCAGACAGGCCTGCTGATAGAGGTTTCCGATGTGGATAGGGATGACTTCAGGAATGCGATAGAGTCTGTCACCGGTGCTAAGCTTACCGGAGATAATTATTCCAGGGAAGAGACAGGATCGAGCCTTGGTCGGTCATTTTATCAACAGATGGCCAGGGCTATGCTGCTTGCATTCTTGTTCATGGCTATCGTGGTTTTTGTGATATTCCGCATCCCGATTCCTTCTCTTGCTGTGATATTTTGTGCCTTCAGCGATATAGTAACCACCATCGCGTTTATAGATGTTGTTGGTATAAAGCTTTCCACTTCCGGGATAGCTGCTTTGCTGCTTTTGATAGGTTATTCTGTTGACACTGATATTCTTATGACGACAAGGGTTTGGAAGAGGAAAGAAGGGCCTATAATGCAGAGGTTCTTCAGCTCTATGGAGACAGGCCTTACCATGACCGCGACTGCCTTGATAGCTGTTACTTTGGGTTATTTCCTGTCTAACTCTTATGTCTTGCAGCAGATGTTTATCATACTGGCTGTAGGGCTGTGCTCAGATATTATTTATACTTATCTGCAGAACGGCCGCATCTTGCTGTGGTATGTCAGGAAGAAAGAAGGGGTTGTGAATGGCTAGGAAGCTCATGAGTTTCAGGGTCTGGATTGTTATAATAACGATACTTCTCTCTATGCTTGCCATAAACCCTAACCCTTGGCGGCACGGGCTTGTTGTAAAGTCTGTAGAGTCAGGAAGCCTTGAGGCTGAGCAGGGCATCATGGCAGGCGAGACACTGCTAGCTGTGAATGATCAGAAGGTTGAGACTTTGAACGAGTTCTCGGACATTATGAAGTCTTTGAAGAAAGACCCTGTTAAGGTGACAGTTGAAACAGAAGAGGGCATGGTTTCTTATGATGCTGAGAGGAGCATAGGCTTCAAGTATGAGAACCTTACAGTTTTAGATGCTGATGATTTTACAAATCTTAAGAAGGGTGACGTGATAAGGTCCATAAACGGTGTCAAGGTGGGTGATGATTCTGAGCTTAAGGATGCTGTTAAGGATATATTACCCCTTGAAAAAATAACCATCACTACTGACAAGAATAATTATATTTACTTAGCAAGGGGAAGCCCGAAGATAAATGTTGCTGCTAAACAGACTACGAATATCCAGAAAGGGTTGGACTTGCAGGGGGGTACAAGGGTTTTGCTTAAGCCTGTAAGCGATAAAGAGATTACTGACAAGGATATCGATGACATGATCAAGGTTATGAGCAACAGGCTTAATGTTTACGGCCTGGCAGATTTGCAGATAAGGCCTGCTAATGATCTTGCAGGCGATAAGTTCGTGCTTATAGAGATTGCCGGTGTTTCTGCAGAAGAGATAAGGGATCTTCTTGCCAAGCAGGGAAAGTTTGAGGCTAAGATAGGCAACGAGACGGTGTTTACAGGCGGCAGGGAGGATATTCCTTTCGTTTGCAGGGATGATGGCAGCTGCTCAGGCATAAGGGACTGTGGCCCTACAGAGGGCAATGAGTGGTTCTGCAAGTTCGAGTTCGTTATCCATCTGAGCCCGGAAGCTGCTAAGAGGCATGCTGCTGTTACGCAAGATCTTGACGTGACAACAAGCTCTGACGGCAGGGAGATACTCAGTGCTATGATAGATTTCTATCTTGATGGCAAGAAGGTTGATTCTTTGCAGATAGGTGCTGACCTTAAGGGTAAGGAGGCTACTGCTATCGCTATTTCAGGTCCTGGCGTTGGGCCGAACAAGATGGTAGCTATTGAGGGCGCTGTTGCCAGCATGGATAAGCTGCAGACTGTCTTGATAACGGGCTCTTTGCCTATGAGCATTGAAGTGGCTAAGATGGATACCATCTCTCCTGTTGCTGGTAAGAGTTTCATAAACGGCGCGGTTATGGCTGCTTTGTCTTCCATGTTTGCTGTTGGCCTTATCATGTTCTTGAGGTATAGGCGCTGGAAGTTAGTTGTTCCTATAATGTTTGTTTCTGTTACTGAGATAATAATGACCCTTGGTGTTGCTTCTGCTATAGGCTGGAACATGGACCTTGCTTCTATAGCAGGTATCATCGCTGCTGTTGGTACAGGCGTTAATGACCAGGTCATAATCACTGATGAGATTATGAGGAAGGAGAAAGAGGCTTATGTTAACTGGAAGAAGAAGATAAAGGGCGCGTTTTTCATAGTCTTCGCTGCTTACGCTACTGTTGTTGCTTCGCTGATCCCTCTTTGGGGTGCCGGTGCTGGTCTTTTGAGGGGTTTTGCTGTGACGACTTTGATAGGCATTTCCATCGGAGTTTTCATTACTAGGCCTGCTTTTGCTTACTTCATGGAAAGCCTTTTAAAAGACGAAGAATGATTGTTTCTTTCAAGGGCCTGTGGTCTAGCGGCTATGAAACCGAGCAAAAAAGGGCTGATGACTGAGAGGTGTTTTTCGGTTTAGCAGACGTCGCCTTCACACGGCGGAGTTCCCCGGTTCGAATCCGGGCAGGCCCACTCATTTTTGTCAGGAGGCAAGATGAAGCTGAAACAAATCCTTGAGGAAACTGATTACCATAATATACTAGAAGATGACCGAGGTAAGTTTGTAGGTATGCAGTCTGGCACGAACTATTATGTCGATGGCTGTAAGGTGTCAGAGGAATATTTCAGGAGGCAACGTAAGAGAATTTGTTTGTGGACTAAAAAGGTTCGTAGCAGTTCTGAAGGGCCTGTCTTCATGAGTGGTTATTATAGCCTAAAAAGTAAAAAAATAATCCGGTATTTTCCTTTGCCTTTTTAAGAGTTTTATTCAAAGTAAACTTCTAAAGTTTTTTTTGTCGTGTTTCCTTTTTTGTCTTTGACGTGAATCGTAACCTGTGTCTTGTCCCTTTCGTATCCGAAAAGGTTGAGTTCTATGCTGCTTAGTTTCTCGTCGGAGCTTTTTATTTCCGGGCAGTGTGATGAGATGTGCCCCAGTTTGCGTGATTCTACGTAGACGTTATGTGAGTCTATCCCGTCTTCGTCGCCGGCTGTGATGTCAAGTTTTATTGTCTCACCTTGTTTCAAAAGCAATGGTTCGTTTTCTCTTATCCTTTGTGTGTATTCTCCGTTGTTTGCTGTTATGGTTATTTCTGTCGGGCTGTTCGCGTAGGCGTTTCCTAAGAGAAGTGTCGCACCTAGTCCTATGCTTGTGACCATGTATCCTGTTTTTTTTAATAAACTTTTCATTTTAACCCCCAAGATTTGTTGTTTAGAATACTTTTTTCGTGACTATTTAAATTTATCTTATGCTAATATGTATAGAAGCTTATTTCGCATTTTGACATTTTTTCGTAGAATTCCAGTGTAGGCCTTATCTTTTTCGAGTCAAATAACACGAGGTTTAGTCCTTCCCAGAAGAAGTACCATCCTGCTGGTTCAAAGAATACTACCAGGAAGCTTGCGAGAAGGCTTTGTTCGGGATATTTGAAGAGTATCAGTGTAGCTGTTATCATGAGTATAAATCCGCATAGTGCAAAATAGATTCCTTGCCTTATTACTCCTTTGATTTCTTTCTGCGTGAGGTGGAAGTGCTTCTTGAAGTGCTCTTTAAGCCTTTTTTTTATTATGCCCTCCTTATATGCCTCTCTTTTGTCTGCAGGGATGAGGAATCTTATTTCCAGTTTGCCTGACGGCTTGTTTCTGCTTGCCCTTTGCGCTTCTAGCAGGAAGTCTTCTGATAATGCCCTTTCAGAGTAAGGATGTGGGTCGAAGTCTGAGAATATGTCATCGTAAGTGTCCAGCCACAGGCTTATCTCGGACATTTGCAGCAGCTGCTGCTTGTCTGCTTCAGTAAAGTTGCTGCTGGCTGTATCCTGCTTTTCTAAGGCTTTTTCCATGCTCGTTTATAGAAGTTATAATTATATAAAACTGACGTTGTGAAAAATGTTTATAACTACTTTAAAGTGGTTAATTATGGAAAGGTTTATATAGTTTGTAAAAAAACCTTAGAGTAAATCTCATCCAGGAGGAACAAAATGAAAAACATTGCAAGAAAAATTTTAGCAGGACTAAGCGCTTTCGCATTTCTTTCCACAGCGCCTATGGCACTTAATGCTTATAATATGGACGAGCCAAAGCTGGTTGTGCAGTCAAAGAAAAGGGATTTGCATATAAATTTCAGCAAGGATGGCTCAAAATTTGTTTACACCAGACTGGATGATAATTCCCGTAATTCTGTTTCCGAAATAGTATCAAACGAGAAAGGCACAGAAAAAGTGATAGTCAGCCAAGGATTTTTTGATGCGCATCCTTCCTTTAGCCCTGATGGGAAGAAAATCGCATTTTTTAGAGGCTTGGGTATGGGTTATGGGGTTATATGTACAGTAGACTCTGACGGGAAAAACTTAGAAGATCTTGCCAACGCAAGGATCAGCAAAGTATCCTGGAGCCCTGACGGCAAAGAGCTCACATACATCAGCGGCTATGTTGAAGAGAAAATAAATACGCTTACAGAAGAAGATGTTAAAAACTTGAACAAAATGAAAAATAACCCGTGGAGGCTTAAACCAGGGGATAAAGTGAAAATCCCTGTAGAATACGGGGCGGTCATGCTGTTGAATTTAGAAACAAAAGATGTGAAATACTTAACAACCAACGAAGGTAACTGCGAATGCCCTAGGTTCATGGACGACGGTAAGATAATCTATGTTTTTAACAAAAGCATGATGACGAGTGCTGGAAAAGAGATATGGATGATGGACAAGGATGGAAGCAACAAGCTACTATTGGTGCAGCCTGAAAATTACGAGAAAAAAACTCAAGATGGGAACAGTGTTATAGTCCATGTCAAAGAAGGCTCAGCATACCAGGTTTCGGTTGATAAGGGCATGATGGCGTATATGTTAACCACTACGGAAAGGATTGCTAAAGCAACACCTGATGGTAAAAAGTTTAAGGTCGAGGAGCTGAAGGACGAAAGCAACAGCGCAATTTATGTCAGGAACTTGAAGACTGGAGAGACCAAGATGGTCACGGATGAAGGCCTTTTGTGGTTCCCTGAGATAAAAGACAACAAGGTTTACTTTTCAAGATACGAAGATGATACTGAGCACGACATCTACTCTATCGACTTGAAATAGGAAAAGTAAGGTTTTTATATCTCTAATCTACATAATATAAAGAGGTGATTTTGAATGGTGAACGTAGAATTAGTCCTTTATGCGATGCTTGGTGCTATTATCGGTATGGTTTATGCCTTAAGAAGGGTTATTATTCTGGAGCAAAGGATTATAGGAATGGAGAAAAGAATCATAAACCTGGATGATAACATCATTAAGGTTATAAAGAAAAGGAAGTGAAATTACTTTTTTTTGTATCCTTCAGGGTTTTTCTTATGCCATGCCCATGCGGATTTGATAATATCCCTAATGCTGCATTCTGGCTTCCATCCTAGTTCTCGTTTTATTTTTTCTGAGCTTGCTACTAACGCTGCTGGGTCTCCAGGCCTTCTTGCATCTTCTTTCACTGTTATGTCTTTTCCTGTCACTTTTTTTGCTATTTCTATTATTTCTCTTACTGAGTATCCTTTTTCGCTTCCAAGGTTGTATACCCCGTTATTTTTTAGTGCCAGTACATGGGCTTTTGCTAAGTCTGATACGTGGATGTAGTCTCTTATGCATGTACCGTCTTTTGTCGGGTAGTCTGTTCCATAGATTTTTATCTCTGTTCTCTTGCCAAGTGCCACCTGCAGTATTATTGGTATAAGGTGTGTTTCAGGGTCGTGGTCTTCGCCATGGTATTCTTCTGCTCCTGCAGCGTTGAAATACCTTAATGATGCGTATTCCAGGCCGTAGGCTTTGCTATAGCATTGTATTACTCTTTCGAAGATAAGCTTTGTTTCACCGTAAGGGTTTACAGGCCTTGTTTCCGAATCTTCTGTTATTGGTACTTTTTCTGGGTTTCCGTAGACCCCTGCTGAGGATGAGAAGACTATTTTTTTGCAGTTATGTTTTATCATAGCATTAAGAAGGTTTATCCCATTGGTTACATTGTTAGTAAAGTATTTTTCTGGATTTATAACTGATTCGCCTGCTTCTATATACCCGGCCATGTGTATTACTGCATCGAACTTCGTTTGCTTGAACACTTTTTCCAGTTCGTTTAGGTTGCTTAAGCCTGCTTTTATAAAAACAGCTTTTGGATGGACTGCTTCCTTGTGCCCTTTTGATAAGTCATCAATGACTGTTACTTCGTGACCTTCATCGATTAGTTTTCTGACTACTGCGCTTCCGATGTACCCTGCTCCGCCTGTGACTAGGATTTTCATTTTTGCTTCCTTAGCTTGCTTATCCGATAGTGAGCGTGGATTAATAGTATTGATAGCATGGCTATCCCTGCAATGTAAACTTTTTCCATTGCTGAGTACCAGTCTTCTATTTCCGTGTTATAAGCAGCGTAACCGGTTACTCTGTTTTCCAGGTTTCCTATTTTTTCGTTCTTGGATTTTACAACCTCTTCCAGGACATCATCATAGTAATGCGTATTTATATTGGGCATAATGTTTTTTTCTATCAGGTTATATGTCGGGTTTTTCTGGCAGATGGTGACATTATCAGGGTATGTTTTACAGTTGGTCCATTCATCGATTGATACTACGAACAGGTCTGCGCTAGCAAGTTGTGTCATGACTAATAAAAAGGTTACCACCAAGCATTTTTTGAAAAGGTTCATATAGTTTTATAAAATCTGGGCGGTATTTAAGCCTTTTGAAGTTTTTTAGAAATATTTAAAAAGATTCACCCCCTATTTTAAGATATTAATAAGAGGTGATGATTAATATGAGGAAAAAAAGGATTAGCAAGAAAGGGGCGATGGAGCTTTCTATGAACACTATTGTCATTGTAGTCATAGGCATAACACTCCTTGTCCTAGGCCTGGTTTTTGTAAGAGGCATTTTCACGAAGCTGGGCGAGCTTGGAGGCGGAGCTTTCCAGAAGGCTGAACAGGAGCTGAAGCAGATACAGGCCGGTGAGTCTAAGATAAACTTCCCTGCCAGCATAGAGGTTAAGAAAGGCCAGTCTTCAAACCCTACGCTGAGTATCTGCAATATTGACGGGACTTTGACTTCACCTTCGGTGGAGCTTAGGGCCACTAATTTCCCTTCAGGCGGAGGGCTTAGCGTCACGGTTGCTGGCACTATCCTTGGCTCTGATGGCTCAAAGACTTTATCCAGCTCTACAGTGGGGACTGTCAGTTATCAGATGTGCAGGCCTTTCCCGGTGCTGGTAAGTTCTACGCCGGCAGTAGTCGTCGACCCTAATAAGCAGCCTTTCTTGGAGATTACTGTCAAGAGCGGCAGCAACGTTTATGACAGTATAGGCACTTTGATAAAAATTACATAAAAAGAATTATTTTTTATTCTTCTTCTTTTTCTTCAGAGCTTTCTTCTTTTGTGCCCTCTGATTCTCTTCTTATCACTTTTACTGCGTCTAGCTTTACTGTTATCGGGATTGGTATTGCTGATTCCAGGAGCTCTACTATCACTTCTTCTTTCTGCTGGTCTATCCTTGTCACTTTGGCCTGTTCCCTCTTGAACGGGCCTGAGATTATTTCTACTATGTCGCTCTTCTGTATGTTGACTTCTCTCTTTACCTGTTCGAGCATGTGTTCTATTTCTTCGTATCTTACAAGGTTTGGCAGTAATCCTCTGGCGTATGGCACTCCCTGGAATGACTCTTCTGCGGATTGCCTGTCTTTTGCCTCGATGAATATGTATCCCCTCATGCCGTGGGGGCTTATGATGCTGTATACCTCCAGGCCTTTTTTTTCTACGTGGGATGTTACGAAGTCAAGGACTTGGTCTTCCCTGTTGGCCGTGGTCCTTAGCGCGAATATGGGATTCATCTCTGATTTTTTTTCTTTTAGTAGGAATACTTCTTCCTTCTTCGGCTTCTTCTCCTCTTTAGGCTCTTCTTTTTCTTCTACCGCTTCTTCCTTTTTTGCCGGTGCTGTTGCATGTTTTATTTTTAGTATTTCTTTTACGTCTTCTTCTGTCAGCTCGTCTGCTTCTAGTCCTGTTTTTTCTTTATCTTTTTCTTCTGTCATCTTACTAGGTCTCCGGTTATGTAGATGAAAAAGCCGATTAGGCCTATGATTATCATCCCTATGCCTGATATTTTTACGATTATCTTGAATTCTTCACGCGTGGGTTTTTTTGTAACTATCAAAACCCTTCTGCATTCCATTATGAAGCTTTTCAGCTTTACTAAGTATTCCTTCATTTTTATCTTATTTAGAAGGTAAGATGTTTAAAAAGATTACTATTTCTTAGGGTTTTTAAATCTTGCTGTCTGAAAATTTTAAAAAAGAAAAAGGAAGAGTTAGTCTACGAACTCTATTCCCAGCTCGTTTTCTATATCTGTCTTGTTCTTGTCTGCTATCTTTCTTCCTGGCCCGAATATCTGCGGTGACTTGACTCCTGTGACTATTAATAGCACTCTTAGAGTTCTTCCTAGGTCCTCTGATATTGTTGCTCCCCAGATTATGTTTGCTTTTTCGTCCAGCCTTTCTGATACTGTCTCTACTACTTTTCTTGCTTCGTCCAGTGTCATGTCTTGTCCGCCGGTAACGTTTATCAATGCTCCGTTGGCGCCTGTTATGTCTACGTCCAGCAGCGGGTTGCTTATCGCTTTTTCTACTGCTTCTGAGCTTCTTTGTTCTGTGTCGCTTTCTCCTATCCCTATCATTGCCACTCCGCCTTTGCCCATTACTGTTCTTATGTCTGCGAAGTCCAGGTTTACCAGTCCGGTTTTTGTTACGAGCTCTGCTATCCCTTTTACGGAGTTTGTCAGTATTTCGTCTGCTACCTTGAATGCTGTTTGTAATGGTAAGTCTGGTGCTAGTTCCAGCAGTTTGTCGTTTGGTATGACTATCAATGTGTCTACTATTTGTTCCAGCTTTTCCAGTCCTACTACTGCGTTTTCGTATCTTCTGTTGCCTTCCATTTCGAAAGGTAAAGTGACTATTGCTACTGTTAGCGCCCCGTTTTTTTTGGCTATTTCTGCTATTACTGGGGCTGAGCCTGTTCCTGTCCCTCCGCCGAGGCCGCATGTGATGAATATCATGTCTGCGCCTTGCAGTTTTTGCTTTATCTCGTGCTCTGATTCTCTTGCTGCTTCTTCCCCTACTTGCGGTATTGAGCCTGCGCCTAGGCCGTGTGTTATTTCTTTTCCTAGGAGTACTTTTGCGTCTGCATTCGTGTATAGTAAGTCCTGGGCGTCTGTGTTCATGGCTATTGTTTCTGCGCCTGCTATCCCTACTTCTGTCAGCCTGTTTATGGTGTTGTTTCCTCCGCCTCCTGTTCCTACTACTTTTATTTTTGCCTTTTGTTTTGAGAGTAATTCTTCCAGCTCGGCGTCTATGTCGTTATGCCTTCTTGGCGAGCCCAGCTTTGTTTTGGAGTCTACTACCACTGCTTTGATAGAATTAGGCAGTCCTGCTCTTATCCTTATAGGAGCCCTTGCAGGCTGTGGGTCTCCTAAATCTTGGTCTGTGTCAAAAACAGGATCCATTTTTTACCTCCTTTTAGTCCTCTTTTTATAGCGTTATCCTAAGCTGAGAGGATACTTAATCTGTTTATATACTTTATTATGCTACAGTATCGTTTTTAGAATCAGTTCTTTCTTTCTTCTTTTCTTTTGGCTTTTCCTCTTTTGGCTTGTATTCTACTTTTTTTATTTCCGGTATTGTCCTTTTTATCTTTTCTTCCAGCTGTTTTTTGAGTATTTCCGGTATTTCATTGTTCACTTTTGCTGTTTCGTTCTCTATTTTTACGTCCGGGCTGTCTATTGCCAGGTAGGATGTCAGCATTCCTCTTATTTTTTCTTCGTTGTCTGTTATTTTTCTGGTTATGCTTATCTCGTATACCAGGTTTTTGCCTGCTAACGGGTGGTTGAAGTCTAGTATTGTCCTTCCTCCTGTCACCGTCCTTATTGTCCCGATCATGTTGTCTATGTTCACTTGCAGCCCTGGTACAGGCTGTATGTTGTTTTTTAGGAACATGTTCGTGTTTACTATCTTCATGAGCTTAGCGTCTTTTTTTCCGAATCCTTTTTCTGGCGTGACTTCTATCGTGTAGTTTTTTCCTGCTTCTTTGCCTTCCAGGCTTTCGTCCAGGCCTTTTACCACGTCTCCTTCTCCTATGCAGATTATTAGCGGCCTGTACTTGGCTCCTTCCTGGTGTATCCCTTCCTGTTTTGCTGTTTTTTCTTCTGTAGAATCGAATACCTTGTTCAGTTCTTTTATTCTTCCTGTGTAGTTCAGCTCTATGAAGTCGCCTTTCTTGAGTTCCATTTTCAGGATATTGGATTTAGGAAGGTATTTAAAGTTTTTGAAAATACCTTTTACCGATGAAAGTTCCTCAAACTTTTTTGCCTGAAGGAAGCTTGGATAAGAAGGTGGAGCAGCTTCTCGATGGGGTAAAGAGCCATGAAAGCCCTGACCGTGATACTAAGCGGAAGGTGTTCATCTACCATCAGGGCGATTATAATTTTGATGATGAGGCGTGGATACGCGCACAGGTGAAATATTCTGATGACAAGAAGGGTTATTTTTTGAAAGTGTACTCTAACGGCGAGTTTTATTTTCCTGTCTGTGACAACCCTATTGACTGGGGCCCTAGGATGAGGAAGGACTCTACTGCTTTTTTGAAGAATGAGAGATCTTTGATAGGCTATTTTATGGACCTGCAGCAGAATAACAAGGCTGAACTGATTTGGCAGAGGAATGATTACATCCTCAGGTTTAAGAAAAAGTTTGAGAAGAGGTTTTACTCAAACTAAGATGAAGATTCCTCAGGTTTTTCTTCCGAACAACAGCCTTGAAGGCAAGGTGGAACATTTCCTTAAGCTGGACAATTCCGGGAAAGTGATAGAGCAGCCTGTTGATGATGGTAAGAGAAAAATCCTACTTTACTTCAGGAAGACTATAAGCCTGCCTGCCGACGGGATCTATGTTAAAGTCAGGCATCCTCGGAGTGAAACCGGATGCTTTTTAGAAGTCCGTTCTGAATCCCAGTTCTATGCCCCGCCTTCAGACTATAACTGGTCAGCTTCTGAAAATGCAAAAGGCAAAGTCAAGGCTTATTTGACGAGTGACAGGGCGATGTTCAAGTACCTGAAGTCTTTGATTAGGCGCAACAATGGAGTCTTACTGTGGGGGGATGATGAGCATCTTTTATGCCTAAAGAACAGGAAAGACGAGTACGAAAGACTATATATAGTATGACTAGAAAAAGTTTTAAACCATAAGATTCTGCTATTCTGATTATGCGGGAGTGCCGGAGCGGCCAAACGGGCTAGCCTCAAGATAATTGAAGAATGAGCCGTAAAAGGCGAGGGTATAAGAAAGCTAGTGGCTTAGTGCCTACGCAGGTTCGAACCCTGTCTCCCGCACTAATTTTTTTCAGAAAGTTTTATAAACTAGGGTTAGGTCTTCCTATTATATTAATATAAAATTTTAGATAAGGAGCGTTTAAAAATGGCAGAGCTTAAAAAAACTGACAGCGTGACCTTGAAGGTTGAGATGTCCAGCTGGACTGACAGGAAGGGTGAGGTTCATGAAGGCCTTAGTATCAGGGAGTTCGTGAGCAGCAAAAGGTACACCGGTCCTGGAAAGAATGGCGTTTTCATCCCTAAAGAGCTTGTACCTGAATTCAAAAAGGTCATAAAAGACTTGTAATAAAAGTACCGGGCACTTTCTTGTCAGACAAGGATTTGAAGAAGCTGGAAGAATACAACCAAGTTTTTAAATAAAAATAACCATTTTATAAGCTTAAGCAGGTTCAAAGCTACAGCGTTGTCGATGTTTACGCACTAGCGTATCTATTGGTGACCTTAGTCGAAAGTCCTGCTTTTCTTGAATTTTTTTTTTGAAAAGAAAGGTATATAAAGGAGAAGAGCCTCTTATACTGTTGTTCTTATGCTCAAAGAGTCCGGTGTGGTGCAGGGTTTGAAGTTGATTGATAGTCATGTACACATAGACTTAGACAATATCGAGTCCGAATTGGAGAAATATATCCGGGAGGCTGAGAGGAAAGGCATAAAGGGGTTCGTAATTACTGACCATATCATCCTTCCTAACATCCCTGCTTCTGATTACCTCATAAGGGGTAACAAGGTTTTCTTGAAGGACTTGTCCTTCCTTAAGTGCAGCCTTACAACTGCTGACATCAAGCGTTATGTCAATGTTATCAAGCGCAAGGAGTCTTCTGGCGTTTATCTCGGAGCAGAGATCGATTACCACGAGCATTGCGAGGAAAAAATTAAGGAGTTCATAGGCATGCACCCTTTTGATGTCGTTCTCGGCTCTTTGCATTTCGTTGACGGCTACTGCATTTCCAGGAAGATGGAGATGAGGAGCTTCTTAGATAAGCTTCCTGCTGTTGATATACATAAGAAGTATTTTACTGAGGTTAGGAAGCTGGTTAAGAGCAGGATCTGTGACGTTGTTAGCCATATAGACCTTGTCAGGAAGCATTCTACTCCTGTAAGGTTTGACGATTATTCTGAAGAGGCTTCTGTACTGGTTGATGACCTTTTGGCTTGTGATACTGGCATAGAGGTTAATACTAGCGGTTATGTCTTCATGGGGGATAGTTATCCTTCTGCGGATTTCTTGGCTTTGTGCAAAGAGAAGGGCCTGGATAAGATCACTATCGGCAGTGATGCCCATAAGGCGGAGAAGCTTGGGCAGAACCTTGAGAGGGCTGTCGAGAAGCTTAAGCGCGTCGGATACAGTAAAATCGTTAAGTTTAAGAACCGCAAGCCAGAGTATATTCTTTTATGATTAGAAAGGTGCTTACAAGGCTTGGCAAGGAGTTTTTCTGGACTAAGGGTGACTTGCATACTAATTATGGTGTTGTCAAGGAGAAGGACTTAGAGCAGTGCACTAACAGCGTTAAGTCTCATGAGGATAAGGAGTTCGTGGTTTTCGATGCTGGTTTTATCGACCAGTTCAACAAGATTAATCGCGGCCCTGCTGTCATGATTCCTAAGGATATTGGCATTATCCTGGCTTATTCTGGCGTTGGCAAGGATAGTTTTGTTTTGGATGCTGGTACTGGCTGCGGCGTTGCTGCCTCTTTTCTTGCAAGGCTTGTCAGGAAGGTTGTGACTTATGAGGTTAACCAGGATTTTTTTAACATTGCCAGGAAGAATTTCGAGTTTTTGGAGATTAAGAATGTTGAGCAGAAGCTTGCTGATGTTTATGAAGGCATTCCTGAGAAAGGCTTAGACCTTATAGTTTTGGACCTGCCTGAACCTTGGAAAGCTTTAAATCATGCCCATAATTCCTTGAAGTCCGGATGTTTCTTAGTCGCTTACTTGCCTACGATAACTCAGGTGGGTAAGCTTGTTTCTGAGAGCAGTGGCTTCTTGCATTTCAAGACTGTTGAGGTCCTGGAGAGGGAGTGGTACGTTGAAGGGGTTAAGGTCAGGCCGAAGAGCCAGATGATAGGGCATACCGGTTTCCTAGTATTTCTAAGAAAAATTTGATAACTTAAAAGTGGTTACAAAAACGAAACGTTTATATATTAACTTAGAATTCCAAAATAAAACAATTTAGGAGGAATAACAAAATGGATGCAGAATTAAGAAAAAAATATGAGC
>JAUYDG010000145.1 GCA_030691925.1 Nanobdellota archaeon | reverse complement strand
GTCCAGTATGAACCAGAATAGTGCTTTCTTGTCCCACTTCCAGTTGTGGTCGTAGATTTTGAACCCTTCTTTTGCCAGCTTGTTTCTTAGGTATTCCAGCGCTTTCAGCAGTTTTGCGCCTACGACATCTTCTTTTCCTTTTAATGGCGTAACTTCTATCATGACTAGCTCCTTTCCCTCTGCCTTGTGTTTCAGCTGCTCTTCAGTTATCTCTTTTTTTTCAAACGCCTCTTCTTTCGGATCGTGCAGGAACTTTTGCGCTGCTTGTATGAACTGGTGGTATTTCTCTCTTCCAAGTGCGGCTGCAGCGTTCCTGTCTGCCTGTACAGGGTCTATTAGTATCAGCGGTGAGTATGTTTTTGCCTTGTTTAGCTTGACTCCGTGTTTTTTCTGGTCGATGTATTCCTTGTTCTTCCATTTTGCTGCGTTTTTTAAAAGGCTCTCGAAGCTTCCGTAGTGTATTGTCAGGATTTCCAGCACGTATCCTGAGAAGCCTTGTATGTATGATTCTGCGCCGTAGCAGTTTTGCGCCCTGCAGAACGCTTTTGCCAGCCTTATCTCATCCCCTTTCTTGTGCTTCTTGACCCATTTTGCGTGGAAGGGGCTTACGTCTGTTATGTTTTGCGATTCTTCCACTTTTTTGATGTCCATTATCGGGACTACCTCTGTTGTGTAGTTGCTTGTAAAAATCCTGTAGTAGTCTCTTGAGCCGTGTAGTGTTTCTGTTTTTGAGAATTTTTTCTTGAGTTCTTTCTTTAGTATCTGGGAAATCTCTCCGTTTTTGTATTTTTTTGGGTTGAATTTTACGTATATGTCTATGTCATGGGTTCCTCTGAGCCACGTCCCTTTTTCACCAGATCCTCCCAAAACGGGTTTTGCGTCTTTTATCCTTATTTTGTTGATAATGTTTTTTGCTACTTTTTTGACTTCCTGCTCTTCCTGTTTAGACGGCTTTATTTTTGCTAGAACCCTTTTCAGCACTTCCTGCATAAGCTTTCTTGGTGTTGACAAAATTATAAAACTTTTGGTGGGGTCTATGTTTTCCGTTTTGATAGAAACTTTTTTATACGATACAACCTCTAAAAGTTTTATAGAAAAAAAGAGGTGTGTGCATGGCTGAGTTTACTTACATGACTGAGCTTTCCTGGCTTTCCCTTATGCTATTGTTAGGCGTAGTGGTGGCGTTAATAGCCCAAAAGTTCAGGCTGCCTGATATCCTTCTGTTGCTCATCATCGGAACGTTATTCGGCCAGTTTACCTCTGTAGAGTTCGCTCCGGGCTTCATAGCTAGCCTCGGTACTTTTGCTCTTGTAATGATAATATTCGATTCCACTTCAAAGTTTAAGCCGAGGGAGATAAGTGAAGTTTCCCCTTATGCCTTAAAGCTTTTCTTAGTGTTTTTCTGCATAAACCTGTTTGCGCTTACAGTCTTTACGCATCTTCTTTTTAATGGTGTCTTCATCTGGAGGGAAGTTATTCTTAGCATGCTTTTCGCTGCGGTTATGGTGGAGACAAGCCCTGATGTCGTGCTCTCTATACTGGTTAACAAAGCTTCTAAGATTGTTGAGGTGTTAGAGCTTGAATCCATCCTGAACACGCCTTTTACGGTCATAGTTCCTATCATGATTTTGAAGCTCTATATGGGCGTTTTACAAACTGCTGAGCTGGTAGCAATCTCTTTCCTGCAGGAAATAATGACAGGGGTGGGAACAGGCTTAGTTGTCGGCCTAGTGGTGTTCAGGTTTATGAAGGATGTTTACATGGAGAAAATGTGTTCTTTGGGTGTTATCGCGGTTGCTTTGATCGCGTACACGCTTGCAGGCTATATTGGCGGAAATGGGGTATTGGCAGTTACGACTTTAGGCGTTGTTTTCGGAGTGTCGCTTATCAAGGAAAAAGAGTCTTTGCAGCAATTCATTTCCATATTCACCAATTTCTTGAAGATAGTAGTTTTCGTTCTGCTAGGGCTGCTCATACAGATACCTTTGGATAGGGATTTCCTGATAAAATCAATAATTCTTTTCGCAGCATATCTTTTTATAAGGTTCGCGGCTGTAAGCATAACATTCAGATCTTCAGACCTGAACTTCAGAGAGAAGCTTTTCCTTTCTTTGAACGTTTCCAAAGGCGTAGCAGTTGCGGTTGTAGCTTTTGTAGTTGCTGCCAGTGTCACAACGCCTTATACAAAAACCATTCTGAACCTCATCTTCGTATTCCTGTTTTACAGCATAATAGTTTCCTCTTTTGCAGCTAAGCTAAGCGGCTTCTTTTTGCAAAGGCCTACATCTATAGACGAGTTAAGAAGCAGAAGGAAAAGGATGAATGCCTGAACCTAAGATTAATCTGGGGCCTGCCGGCAACTGCGATAAGGATATTCTCAGCTCCTTGAACAGGTTGAAGAATGAGTTAAGGCTTCAAGCCCAAGAGGTAGAATTCACTTTTGGTGTCAAGATGGGGAATGATACTGCTAAAAAGGCTGGTGAGCTTAGGCAGAAGCTGGAGATAGAGCTTTCCGTTCATGCTCCTTATTATATCAATCTAAGCACAGAAGAGGATAGTAAACTGAAAAATTCTTTTAACTGGATTTTTTTATCCTGCGAGAGAAGTCATCATATGGGGGCTAAGAGCATAGTGTTTCACCCTGGCTTTTATCTGAAGAAGAATCCTGAAAAGACTTTTGATATTATTCTGGAAAATGTGAAGTATTTGAAGAAGGAGATCAAGAAGAGGGGGTGGGATGTTGAGCTTGCGCCTGAAACTACAGGAAAGCTTTCTGCGTTTGGAAGCCTTGATGAGATAATCGAGCTGGCTAAAAAGGCTAAGTGCGGATTTTGTGTTGATTTCGCGCATCTGTACGCCAGGCAGCATGGGAAGATTGATTTTGCAGAGGTTCTTGACAAGTTAAAAAGTTTTAAACATATACATTCTCATTTTTCTTCGATAGAGTTCACTGATAAAGGCGAGAGAAGGCATTTGGGTATTTCTGCGGGTAAGCCTTCCTTTGAAGAGCTTGCAAAGGAGCTTTTGGAGAGGGATGTAAACATCACTATTATCTGTGAAAGCCCCGACACTTGGAGAGACAGTTTAGAGATGAAAAAGATTTTAGAAGACTTAGGGTATAAGTTTTAAGTTTTTTTTATTTTAGCTATGAAGAATCCTTCTGTGTCGTTGTCTTGGGGCCATATTCTTAAGCATTTTTTTATTTCAGGAGAATACTCTTGCCCTTCGAATTCCAGTATCGGGTCTGATTTTTTTATGTCCAGCCTTATTTTTTCTAGTTTTGCATCTTCATGTTTTGACAGTAAATGGTCTATAACTCCTTCGTTTTCTTCCGGTTCTAATGTACATGTAGAGTAGACTAGTGTTCCTTCTTCCTTCAATAACTGAAATGCTGTTTCAAGCAGCTGTTTTTGTATGCCTGCTATTTGTTTTACGAAGTTCGGGTTCCACCACTGGATTGTTTTTATGCTTTTTCTTATCGTTCCTATTCCCGAGCATGGCGCGTCTACCATTATCTTGTCAAATTTTTTGGGGTAGTTTTTGAACCATCTTCCTTCCATCAGTGTTATTACAGCGTTTGTTACTCCGCATCTCTGAAGGTTTATCTGCAGAGGCTTCAGCCTTGATATCTGGTTGTCGTTGGCTATTATTAAGCCTTGATTTTTCATTTTTGCCGCTGTCTGTGTTGTTTTGCTTCCTGGGCTGGCGCATAGGTCTAGTATCAGGTCTTGTTCTTCCGGTTCAAGTATTTCTGGTGGTATCATTGATGCTGCTTCCTGCAGGTATATGTAGCCTAGGAAGTGTTCTGGCAGGTTTCCTATCGCTGCCCCTTCTATCCAGAAGCCTTCTTTGCACCAAGGTACCTGCTTCAGCTCCAGCCTTTTTTTCATTTCTTCCACTGTTGTCTTTAGGGTGTTGATTCTTACTGATTTCCTTAATGGCTTTAAGGAGTACTCTAAGAATTTCTCTATGTCTGTCAGTTCCTTATATCTTTCAAGGAATTTTTCTTTCCATTCCATAAAAAACACTCTCAAGATGACTTCAGGTTTTTCCTATGATCGCTATGTAAGATGATTTTTTAGAATTGATAAATTTTTTAATTTTCCAACCAGTGCCTTTAAGTATGTTTCTCATTTCTTCTTTAGAAACAAGTAAATAATCGAACCAGTTTCCGGTATAGTTTTCGAACCTTACCCTTATCTTAAGTTGGCCTGGCATCCGGCCTCTTTTCTTGTTAAGCTTATGGTATAAAAGATGAACAGGATTGTTTGTTTTGTAAGGGTTGTTGCTTTCAGCTATGATAAAAGCGTTTTTGGTTGTTATCTTATAAAGTCTACCTAACAGGTTTTTCGCTTTTTTGAAATTTCCAAATAAGCCGAAATTATTACCAAACATTATTACAGTATCAAACGTGTTCGGCTTGAGTTTGCTTATTTCTTCGATGGGAAGTAATTCTGCTTTTTTTACTCCTCTTTTCTTGCAAACTTTGATAGCAAGAGGGGAGTTGTCTATTGCTGTTATGTCAAAACCTTTCTTCTGGAGGTAAAGCGAAACTCTGCCAGCGCCAGCACCGATGTCAAGAACTTTGCCTTTAGAGAAGTTTATTGCTTCTTTTTGGTGTCTAGGCCAATCTTTGAAATCTTGAAAATAAGCTTGCGCACCGCTAGATATGCAAATATAACCATCATCTCTTTCAACAATTTCGTATGACGCTTCTTTATTAAGGTATGACCAAATTTCTTGGCCGTAAGCATCTTTGTCCGTGTTCATAGGTTTTAATTAGGACTGATATTTTATAAACATTTCCAGCCGGTTAAGAGAATTGATAAAAATTGAGCAACACATTAAGTCTCTCTTAGGTATCCCCAAGTAT
>JAUYDG010000141.1 GCA_030691925.1 Nanobdellota archaeon | reverse complement strand
GTGAATTCGAGGAGAAACTCATTGAGGGCAAGTTAAAACTTTTGTCACCTGTTAGAATGTAAGAAACTTTTTAAATGACCGCCCATGTCCATATGATAACATGAAAGGATTTTTACTTAAACCTAAAAAAGGTGTAAACATAAAGAGTGTAAAAGCAGGTTTAGAAAGTCTTTTAGGAAAAGGGCATGCCTTCTTTGTTAATGGATCTGGAGTAAAAAATATGGATGTTATGATCCATGAAGGAATTACGGACAAAGTAATGGTGTATAAAGTAACAGTTTATTTTCCAAAAAAAGGAACTGTTGCGATTATTAGTGAACCCTCTTATCATAGACTACTTAATCCTGCAACGGAAAAACCAGTTGTTCCTAAAAGCCTTGATAAGTATTTAGCCGATATTGTAGAATGTACAGTTGAAGCTGAACAATATGGCGCACAAGGGTAGTATTTTTTGTTGTATTCTTATTTATTGAACTTCTTTTTTAGTTTACGACCGACTCAAAAACTCTTCGCTCAGCCTTCGGCTTTGCTCGTCGTTTCATCTCTATCGCCCCAGCACTC
The DNA here is from genome assembly GCA_030691925.1 of Nanobdellota archaeon. GTDB lineage: Archaea > Nanobdellota > Nanobdellia > SCGC-AAA011-G17 > VGLX01 > VGLX01. The sequence continues at coordinate 18,168 of JAUYDG010000141.1, read as the reverse complement.
AAAAATGTCCCATTTTTCGAGGGCACTCACGAGGAAACGAGAACCTAACACAGTTATACTCAATAATTTCAGGGGCGACGACAAAAAGATAGGTTTATATATTTTTATAATCATTATTTAACTAATTGTATGATTAATAAAAGAATTTTTTGAGAGTTTTTAGAAAAAATAATTCTTTTTAGAAGTCTATTCTGAATTCTTTTCCGTGGTCTTTGAAGCCGAATCTTTCATACAGCCTGTGCACTTCTGGCCTTTCATACCTGCTCGTGCATATCAGCTTGTAGCATCTTTTCTTCTTTGCTTCTTCTATGATTTTCTCAACCAGCTTGGACCCTATTCCTTGCCCTCGTAATGATTCTTCTACAAAGACGTCTTCCATCAGGCCGAATGGCTGGTCATGTAAGTCGTTGGTAAGCAGGTATAAGTACGCTCTTGCTATTTCTTTCTTTCCTTCTTTTACGTAAAACTTGATTCCTTTCGCGTTTATCTTCTTGCTTTTAACATCCATGAAAATGGCTTATTATGTTGTGAGTTATAAACTTTTCTCTGTTAGTTGCTAATATTTTAATAAGACTTCAAAAGCTATATACTTGTCTTTGCACCCTAAAACTTCGCTGATCATCTTCTTTGATTCTTCAGCTGTTTTGGCTTTTGGTGTTATCCTCTTATAGCTTATCTTGGTTAATATATCTTCTAGCATTCCTGTCTCAACCTTGCCTATGCTTCCCCAGATGCTTTCTCCAGAATACCCTTTCCTAAGCTCAACCTTCCTGCCAGTGTAAACACGTTTTTCAGTGTATTGTCTTCCGTAACTTCGTAGTTCGAATGTTTTGCCGTTATGTTTGAAGTCTTCAAAAGGTTCAGTGTTTAATGGCACGAATAGCCTGTCCATGAAGCGGGGGAAAAGGTTTTTGTTTATAAAAACAATTATTCTTTATTGTTAGGATATGGTTTTTTAAATATCAAAATGCCTTATTATGATATCATGTGTTGGGCTAAACTCTCAGCCGGTTTGCGAGGAGGGCTTATAGGCTTGTCTTTTCCAATAACAGTTTTAATCCTCAATCGGGCATATGACTTTTTTAACAGACGCTACTTATTTAACAAAGCCGGCCAAACCGATATCTTTTTAAATAGTGCGTATACACTAAGATTCGTAAAAACATAAGGAAATAACTCCTTTATGTTTTTGGAGGACATAAAATGGGAGACTTCAGAAGAGGTCCAAGAAGTTTTGGGCCTAGGGAAATGCACAAGGCAACTTGCTCTGAATGCGGACAGGAATGCGAAGTTCCTTTCAAACCTACAGAAGGCAAGCCGGTCTACTGCAAAGAATGCTATAGAAAGAAGAAAGGGTTCTAATTCTAAGTATCTTACAGGAACTCGTATTTTTTCTTTTTTATAGTTATTACTATACGCTAAAGTTGATGTACGGGTGTTGGGAAGTTTTATTAATCAGGTTCTTGTGTTAGGCGTATGCTTAGTGTTAAGCCTTTCAGGCAAAGGCCTGGTTTTTGCGGCCCTGCATCGCTTAAGATGGTGCTGTCATATTTTGGTGTGGAAAAGAGTGAAAATGATCTCGTTAAGCTTTCCGGCTGTTCCAAGGCTGAAGGCGTCGGTGCCAAGGGTGTCGTGAAGGCTGCCAAGAGCCTGGGCTTTAGGGCTTTTGTCCGGGATTTTTCAGGGGTCGAAGATATCAAGGGATTTGTTAAGAAAGGGATTCCTGTTATTGTTGACTGGTTTTCTGTGGACGAAGGGCATTATTCGGTTGTTGTCAGCATTGACCAGAGGAAGATCTACCTGCAGGATCCTGAGATTGGGCGTTTGAGGGTTATGAAGCTTGATGAGTTCAAGAGGGTCTGGTTTGATTTTCCAGGGCGTTTTTTGCGTTCGAAAAATGATATTATAATAAGAAGGATGATTGTTGTTCATAGGTGATAGTTATGCGGAAAATTGAGTTTTTGAAGCAGTTCTTGAAGGATGCTGTAATATCTTTTTTGTACTGGACTTTGACTTTGACGCCTTACATGGTTTTTGTTGTCAAGACTGATTTTCAGCAGTATATAGCTTGGGTAGGCATGCAGGCTATTCTCGTGCCTCCTTTAGGTGCTGTTTTCTCTATAATTGCCAGAAGGCTAAAGAAATAGTTATAAGGCCTTGCATAAGTCGCCGTCTTCGCAGGAGGTATAGCCTCTTCTTTTCCAGATGGGCTCCGGATTGTATGTGTCGACATGTACTGTTTTTATTCCAAGGTTTTTGAGCATCTCCTCGCATCTGTCCATTATCCTGCTTTTTTTGCCTGCTGGGGCGCTCAGCCTCGTCCATGCAGCGGTTTTGTTGGGCATGTCCACTTTTATTTCTATGCTTGTTTCGTCGAGGTAACTTCCTTTTTTTCTGGAGTCGTAGCTAAGCTCGAGTACTCTGTCGTATTCTGTTATCAGCACGTTTCCCTCCTTTCCTTCTGCTATGGAGCTTATCAGTTCGTGGGCGTGGAAGTAGAAGTTTTTGTTTTTTGTTTTTTTCTTTAGTATTTTTAGGCTTATGGGGTATCCCATTCTCGTCCAGAATCCGGGGTTTATGTTGTTATGTACGTATGCTGTCTGCACCCCTAGTTTTTTGAACATTGACTCTCCTGTGCTTATGAGCTCTCCGCCCCATCCTCTTTTCCTGTATTCCTCGTCCAGGTGTATGTAGTTCCATGTTGCGGATTTGTCTTCAAGGCTGATTTCTATGCTGCAGTTGAAGTACTGGTTGTTGTAGCTGAATTTTTCTTCGGGTTTTACTGCAGTGTATTCTACAATGTACCTCTCGCCTGTTTTGCTTATCTCTATCGTATCATACTCGCTATTGTAGAAGCTCAGCTTTTGGAATTCTTTCCTAATTAGGGATTCCAGGCCCTCTTTTTTTTGCACCACGATTACATATAATATAGCGTTTTTTGTATATAAACATAAGTCACCATTTTAAAGTGGCGAATTTTTTGTGAAACTTTTAAATATGATTAAGCTTCTTATTTATCCATGTATAACAGTAAGTTTGTCAAGATTGCCCACATATCTGACCTTCATTTTGGCAGGACTGTCCCTGAGATGGTCGATGCCTGCAAGGCCTCGTTAAAGGAGTACAAGCCTGACCTTGTTGTTGTAACAGGTGACCTCGTTTTTTGGGGCAGGAGGAGCGAGTTTATCCAGGCCAGGAAGTTTTTGGATTCTTTGCCTTATGAGAAGGTTGTCGTGCCCGGCAACCATGATGTCTTTGACGGTTTTTTTCTTCCGAAGATTAATCCTTGGAAGAGGCTGAGGGCTTATTACAGGTATTTTCCTTTCAACCGTGATGTCCGCATCGGCAATCTTGAGGTTGTCGGCCTGGACAGCACCACTTTTTACGCCCTTGGCAGGGGCAGGGTTAATATCGGCGAGCTCGACAGGGTTTCCAAGGATAAGAATGTTGTGAAGTGCATTGCTCTGCATCATCATGTCATAGCCATTCCGGGAACTGGCGAGGGTAACACCATAACGAACGTTGATGCGGTTATCAGCGAGCTTATCAAGCATAATATAAGGTATGTTTTTCATGGCCACAGGCATAAGAGGATGCATTTCAGGCTGGACAGCTTTGTCTGGGACAAGAAGCTTGATAACCCTGTGGATATCTTTTCTTGCGGCACTACCCTTTCAAGGAGGTTTAGGGGTGGTGATCCTTACGGCAATTATAACCGGATAGTCATAGATACTTCTTCAAGGCGGAACAGGTTCTCTTATTTGAACATGATGTTTGATGAGGCTAAGAAAAGGTTCGTCCCGAGGGATAAAGGGTTTAAGATTTAGAGGAATCCGCTTAGTATTATAATGTCCGCTAATACCAGCAGGATGAAAAGGATGTGTTCTACAAGCCCTCCTGTTTTGATGAAGCCTGTTATCCTTTTCCTGTAGAACGGGTGGAGTGGCCCTATGCCCATGTAGGTGAGCATGTCCATGAACAGGTGGCTTCCATAGCCTATCAGCAATGCTGCGCCCGCAACGTTCCATTTCAGGCAGTGGAAGAATATTATGTATATCGCGATTAGCGGGAATATGGAGTGGAACAGGTTCCTGTGCCCGAATATCTGTTCTATGAGCCAGGATAATGGTCTTATTTTTTTTCCTATCCTGCTTTCTGATTCGTCGATGTCTGGCATGGCTGCTGCTGTGCAGACTATTAGGATATAGATGTAGGGGTTTGGCACGTTTAGGTATTTTAGGGACAGCATGCCTGCTAGAAGTCCGAATGCTATATGTGTCCGAAACATCATCTTATGATGGTTTAAGGCTTGTTTGTTTTTATTAGTTTCTGCGGTATCGTAAGAATTCTATCATTGATTCGTACATCTCGGTCCCGCTCTTGAATGAGCTGCTGAGAACGTCTCCGTACATCGTGTGGTAGCCATAGTTCTTGTCTGGGTATGTGTTCAGGTAATCGTAGATGGAGGAGAATCCGTCAGGCCTGTAAAGCTCTTTATCGTCCAAGTCTGCTTTGTACATCAGGTGGTGGAAGTATAAGCGCCCGTCATTCTCAAGGGTTAGCTCTGCCCTGTAGCCTTGGCATGGCGGTTCCACGTACACGCTTCTTGTTTTTGTCAGCCCCATTTTTCTTCTTAACAGACCTATAAGCTCTGGTATGTTGTTCACGAATAGCTTCAGGAACTTTTCCTGCTCTTCCCTTGTTGTCCCTTTTTTTAATGCTTCAAACTCGGGTATGTCTTCTGCAGGAAGGTGGAGCTCTTTCTTGTCGTCTTTTTCGTTTTCACGTTTCATTAAGTCTTTGAGCTTGTTTTCTATAGTCTCTTGTCTTGGTAAGAATGTTTGCGGTATTTTCATTTTACAATTCTTTAAAACCAAACTTTTGCCTGTAAACAGCTGTAATGTAATCTTTTCTTGAGAGATCATGTGTAGGGTAACTTATGAACAAAGCGTATTCGTCTTTGATCATAACACTTCTTTTATAAGTGGATACAAATTGATTGGGGTAAGCTGCACAAGTTACTATTTTTTCAGTGTTTTTTTCTAACAGGGCATTGCTTTTAAACTTAAGAATGTCAACGAATATTGAATCATAATCATAATTGATCTCTATACCTTCAGACACCCAAGACTGTTTTAAATAATCAGCGTAGAATGCTGTAAGCCTATGAACTGGGCTGTAACAATTCTTGTTAAACTTACCTTTATCAAATAAATGGGGGGACTTTAAAATAAAATCTTTTAGATCTTTGATTTTCACAGGTTGAATCCAAGATTTAACAATATTATCAAGATTCGAACGATTTTTAGGAATAAATGTCTGTGGTATTTTCATTTTAACAGGAGAACACGCCTAACTTTTCTTGACAGTTTTCTTTGTCTCTTTTTTTGGCTTTTCTTCTTTCTTCTCTTCTTTAGCTTCTTTCTTCTCTTCCTTTGCTTTCTCTTTTTTCTCTTCTTTTGGTTTTTCTTCTGGCGCGCCTACCAGCTCTACTTGGACGTATTTTTTGTCTTTCTCTTCCACGAGCTTTGTTGTTACGCTGACTTTTGGTGGCGGGTGCCTGTTCCCTCTGCTCCACAGTTCTTGGTTCAGGTATCTTCCTATTCTTATATCTTCAGATTTTGTGTGTTTTTTTATGAACTGTTTTACTGCCCTGACTGATTTTGATGCTCTCTTGTAAATAGGCACTTTCAGCCATTCTTTCCTTAGCGGTATGTTGTATGTTCTTTCTTCTGCCATTTTAAGCCTTGATTTTTATTCTTCTCCAGCTTCTCTTTACTGCTGTGTGCCTGCTTGGATGGACTTTTTTTCCCGGACCGTATTTTCTTGGTACCGTCCAAAAAGGCGCCCATCTGGTCTGCCTGTTCTTTTTTGTAAGCCTTTGTTTTTTGACTGGTGTTTTGAATCTGCTCATTTTTGGGTGATTTTGAATTCTTTTTTTTCCGGTTCTAACTGTATTAGCAGGTTTTTTAATTTTTCGTCTGTTATCTGCTCTGTTAGCTGGCCTTGCTGTATCGCTTGTGCGAGTATCGCTATCAGCTGTATTGCTTTTTCCGGGTGTGCTGCTTTCAGGTTTCCGTATCTTAATATCGCCTCTTTTGTCATCTTCTGCTTTGCTATAGCTTCAAGCATGGCTATCTGTTTCTGAAGCTGTATCTGCTCTCTTAGCGCCTGTGTCTGCTGTGCCGCCATTTGCTGCTGCAGCTCTTCCATCCTTTTTGCCCTTAACTCTTCTATGTCAGTCATTTTAGTTCCTTGCAGGCCTTATCCAAGAATGATTTTCCTTTCGGGGTTATTATTCTTCCTTTGTGCAGCCCTTTTTCTGCGAATTTTATCAGTTCTGCTTTTTCTAATTGCTGCAGGATGGCCCTTATTACTTTGCCTGATCCCTTGTATACCCTTTCGGGCTTGTGACCCATGTTCGCTTTGCTCTTGTATTTTGCCCTGAGTTTAGAAACGCCTATGGGACCGTCTATGTATATTTTTCTTAGTACAGAGGCTGCTCTTGTGTACCACCAGTCTTGCCTTTCCGGCGGTCTTTCTTTTCCTACTCCTGTTTTTACGAATACAGCCCATTTGGGCATCTTTACAGCTTCCACCTTCTTCAGGGCTTCTGCTGCTTTTTCTATAAGTTCGTTGGTGTCTACATCATATATCGACATTGTTTCCTCCAGCCTCTAAACCCTATATTAAAGTCTGATTAGGTTATTCTCAGAATTAAGGCGTTTTTAAAGGTTTCTATGGAATTATGTTTTTCAGCAATCTTAAGTTAAAAATTTTTTTAAAAAAGAAATTTTGGTGCGTTTTCAAATGAGTAAGTTTTATAAATCTCAGTTCAATCCCTCTTTTTGATAAAAGAGGTTCTTTGGGGGTGCGTTGAATTGTTAGAAGAAAAACTAAAGGATTACGAATCGCTTACAAAAAAAGTTAAAGGTCTGCCGGATTCCAGAGTTTACCATAATTCTTCATGCGTGATAAATAATCTTAATGTCTGGGATGTTTTGAAAGCTGCAATAATCTCTAATCTTAACATTTTGCTGGTCGGAGAGAGAGGCGAAGGTAAAACGCAGCTGGAAAATGATATCAAGAGCCTTTTTTTCGGCGACCACGCCACTTACATAAGGATGAGGGATAATTTGAGGGTTAAGGACTTGTTTGAAGTGTATAACCTGAAAAAGCTTTTTGATAAAGAAGGGACTGTTTTGGATGCGAAGGAGAAGATAGGCACTATAAAGAACCCTTTGACGATAATAGATGAGATCAACAGGGCGCATGAGAAGATACAAAACCAGGTTTTTGACATTTACGACGGTTACATAATCTTTGAAGGCTCTAAAGGCCCTGAAAAGATCCTGTTAGGCGTGGACATGGGTGACGGGCTTCATTATCATTCTGCGATAGCGTCTGCGAATATTGGCGGCAATTACGCGGGTGTAAGCCCTATAGACTCTGCGTTGCTGGACCGTTCTCACTTGATACTGGATATCGATAATTTCACGCCTACTGTTTCTGATTTTGCGCAAATAATATTAGAGGTCACTACGCCAAGGGTTATAGATACCAAGCCTGAGGACCATACGGCAGAGATAGTGGATATTTTTTCTGGTGTTAAGGATTTGAAGCTGACTTTTGATGCGCTTATCGCTTTGCTGTATTTGAGGAAGGGTTTGGAGTATTGTTCGCATCCTGAAAACCCTGTACACAGCAAGAGCCCTATACTGGATTCGATACCGGACATATGCGAAGGGTGCAACTCCTTGGGTGAGGGCTGCGGCTTCATCTATCCTTTGCCTGTTCGTTCCACAAAGGCCGTAGCGCTGCTTGCCAAAGGCCTGAAGGCAGTCACTGATTCAAAATCCGGGAAGGTTTCCAAGCTTAGGGTGGATTATCATGATATATTGTCCGCTTTTTGTTTGGTCGGGCCTTACTCTGAGATACTGGATAAGAGCTGGGTTGATAAGGAGTTCTTAGGGAACCAGCAGATTGCGGTCACGAACATTGTGAATACTATCTCTTCCCAGATGGTTAATAATTCGCAGATTCTGAATAAGTCTTTCAAGGAGGCTGTTGCGGGAGAGCTAAGCCCTGCAGTTGCAGGAATGTTTGAGGGCAGGTGGGCATGGTATCCTGAATTGCTCTCTTACTTCAATCAGGCTGCGAAGAAGTACGGGAACCTTACAGCGCTTCCTGAAGATGTTAAGAGATCTGCTTTGGAGGAATACCCGCTGTTAAGGTGGCTTGCGTAAACTTACTTAGTGTTTTGGGCTATCCTCACAGCGAGTTGTGGGGGCATTACGTCCAAAATTTTGGGTATTATCCCTGAACTCATCCGCGATTCACTGGATGTGCTTTGGATTCATCGTTCGGAATGTTTGGCTGGTTTACGGCAGCCGAAACACGATCAGTCATGCTGTCGTGTTTAGCCAGGTTGAGACTGGCGTTTAAATCAGCGTTGAGACTATAACCACAATGAGGACATCGGAAAAAACCTTTGGAACGAAAGCCGAGATTTCCGCATCTGGAACAGGTTTGGGAAGTCAGGTAAGGACTTACTTTAACAATTCTTACGCCTTTTCTGACTGCTTTGTACTCGATAAATATCTGCAATTGGTAGAAGTTCCACCCATACAACCAGAAGTTAAACTTCCTCCCCTTGTTTTTTCTTATTCCTTTGATGTCTTCCATCACGATGGTGTCTCCTGCTTCGCAACTGTCAACGATATTCCTACTGATATTGTGGTTGGCCCAAGCCTTGAAACGTCTCTCCCGCCTAGACAGCTTCCTAAGAAGCCGTTTAGAGCTTCGAGTGCCTTTAGCTTGAAGCTTACTCCTCAAACGCTTAAACTTGACCATACAAGATTTAATCTTACCTCCGCTGAAAAACTGTTTGTTGCTTGTTACGGCAACATGATTTATTCCAACATCAACACCAATAGTTTCCCCATCAAAAACACAATCTTGAATATCTCTAGAGAAAGTGATGTGGATAAAAAGTCCTTTTTTAGTTTTGACTATCTGAGCTGTTTGAGGACTCCAATCCAAATACTTCCAATAATACTCAAGAACTTCAATCGCAACATCAATTCTGCCTTTGATTGTTGTAAGGCTTATCTTATCAGAAGAAAAAGTAAAAGTCCTCTTATCAAAAGGCAGCGGAAGAAACTCCTTAAAAACAGGCTTACCACCACGATTAGTCCTTACACTTTTAAGAGTCTGACTAGCAACCCTATTAGCATTTATCACAAACTGGGAAGGAAGACCAAACCTTTCTTTAACATCATAATAACAAAGATGATGCAGATCATACCTCTTAAACACCCCCGCTTTGAAACCCTTATCAGCAATATAACCAACAGCTCTAGAATACTGCCCCATAGCCTCAAGGATCTCCTCTCTTTGTGGAATCTTAAGTTTTATCGTCACAAAATTCTTCATAACCTAATTAAAAAATTGTTTTCTCTTTATAAACCTCACGCGCACACTTGTCGTGTTGTCCAGTACCCAAAATGCATCAGATTTCCGACGAAAAGAAAAAACTTCCGAAACGTTTTTGAAACCACAATCCTAAAACTTCAAGAGGTGAAAAGGCAATCACCTCACAGCAAGCTGAGGGGTATCTTTGCCTACTCTGATGATTGATATCGGTGGCTTGAAGTGGACTTTAAACAAGATCAAGAGGGATTCTGGGCTGATAGGCGGCTCTTTGAACGTTGCACCTTTAAAGCAGGAAAAAAAGCATATTGATGCGGCTATTTCTTTGAAGAATTATGAGATAAGTTTTCAGATCGATCCGAACTTGGATGACATGCTCCTTAACAGTCCTGAGGTTAAGGGGTATTTGGAGTCGTGCAGCGTAGCTAATCCTATTGATGAGATGTGCAAGAAGATAATCCTGCATGAGATTTGGCATTGGAAGCGGAACTATCTGACAGGCCAGATTGGCTGCCCAACCGATTTGGTTAATCTGAACAGGCTTATGGAGACCATATATTTCACTCTGAAGGATGAGAAGGTTTTCTCAGGCATCAGCGATGAGAAAAAGCAGCTGAAGATAACTAATGATGTGAGCAACTTGTTTGAAGATTTGTTGGTTAACACTAACTTGGCGTATGAGCACAAGTCTGACTGCCTGTCCTTAGTGTATTATGATCAGGGCTTGGCTGAGAAAGAATACGGCTTGGTCGGCGAGGCGTTTTTGAAGCTTCAGATGGGCATCTGGGGTTCTGAAGGTGATAAAAAGCTTCTGAGCAGTTTCTATTCTGAGAAGTATTCTGATAAGACAGATGGTTTTGTTAAAAAGACATTAGAAGATATGTGCATTTCCGGGCTAAATGCCTCTGAGGTTGTGAAGGTTTTCAGGAATATGGGCGAGTGGGAAAGGTTGTCTAAAAGTTTTGCTAAGAATATCGCTGAATTGCTGAAGCAGGAGTCTGGTGGCTCTGGCCAAGATTCACAGGAGGGTAAAGGCGGAGGTTCCAAAGCCGAATCTTCTGACCAAGGTGAAAGTGGCGAAGGCAGCGAGGCTGAAGACGGATCATCGGATAAGGAAGGCAGTTTTCCTACGATTGCAAAATCTTTGGACAGGGAGATTGATGAAAAAGCTGAGAAGGAGATCATATTGTCTTGTTACGGCCGGGAAGCCGGGAAGGCATGCCCTCCCAAGCTGATAAAGAATAGCAGGGTGTTGTCTGTGGTTTATGATCACCTGTCAGAGAAGATACCGATTAAGGCCAGCGCTCAAAAGGATGGTTTTGACCTGCCTATTGCTCCTCTTTCTTTTGAGAATTTTGATTTTGAAGAGCATAGGCTTGAAGACGTGGATTTTTCTAAAGTGGTAGCAGATATGGATTCCCCTTTCGAGAAAGAGCTGAATTTCCAGGTTCCGAACCACAGCTATACTGTTTTTGCTCCGTATAAGAAGGTGAAGGAGCGTCTGCCGGACATAATGTTTTTGTTTGATTGCTCGGGAAGCATGAATGATAGTTATGAAGAAAAGGTTTTTGGCGCTAGTTGGGGTGTTGGCAGCAAGTACCATTATGCGCTGCTGGGCGCCTTCGGGGCTGTGAAGTGGTTGAGGTCTGAGAAGATAGCCCCTTATCTTAAGTATAATACTACTTTGTTTTCGAATACTACCAGGAGCAGTGGCTGGAAAGGGTACCATGAGCTGGACAAGGCTGTTGAAAAGTTCTGGGAGCCTGAGTTTGGCGGTACAGAGATTGACATGAACATCCTCTCGCCTGAGCTGGCTGTTCCTCCATGCGTTATCATTTTCATAAGCGATGGCGGCATTTTTAACTGGGGAAACATAAAAGAGGATTTTAGGGCAAAAACGAAGAAGCACTTAGTCTCGTACATACAGATAAAGGATGAAACGCAGACAGGCAAGGATTTGAAGCAGTGGGGCTCTCCTGTATATCACGTCTCAAAAAAGGAAGACCTGCATGGCCTCATAATAGATCTCACCAAGCAGTCTTTTAAGAAGCATGTGAGGGGGCTGTAATTATGCATAATGTTGTGTACGTCTGCGGCTCTCACGGATCAGGCAAGAGCACTTTGATCAAAAAGCTGGCTGAAAAAGACCCAGAGCTTTTTGTTATGTATAAAAAGCTAGGTATACCCAAATTCGAAGACCCTCTTGAACGCCAGAAGATAAGGGCTGTGAAGTATTACTGGGATGCTGTTAACCAAGAGAAGATTTCTAAGAACAATCCTGAAAAGGTTCTTCTCTGCGACAGGTGCATTCTCAGCTCTTATGTGTACGTAGAAAGCCTGTTCCAGCGCGGATGGCTTACAAAAGAAGAGCATGATAGCTGTATCGACCTGTGCGAAAAATTGTTTGATGACAGCATAAAGCCCAAGAATATAATCCTTCTAAACCCCTCTTTGGACGAGCTGAAGTATAACGTCAGGAAAAGATGGGCTGAGACAGGAAAAAAGAAATGGAGAGAGGAGGATTTTGGTTATTTAGAACTGACCAAGAAAAATTTTGAGAAGCCGTATGCTAATCATGGTGCAAATCTGTTAAAAATTGATTTCTTGGATCTGGAGAAGAGGGTCCTAACATGCTACGACTGGATTGCAAAGATCGCCAAAGGTGATAGCTTATGAATAATGTAGTTTACGTTTCAGGCACTCATGGCTCAGGCAAGAGCACTTTGATAAAAAAGCTGGCTGAAAAAGATCCAGAGCTTTTTGTCATGTATAAAAGGCTTGTTCTTCCGCAAAAGTTTAAGGACTTGCATAGGCGTCAGAAGATAAGGATGGCGCGTTATTATCTCCAGGCTCATTATTTGGACGGGATTTCAAAGGAAAAGCCCGACAAGGTAATCTTATGCGACCGCTGCTCGTACGATAATCTTGCATACATAAAAGGGTTCTTGAATCTGGGGTGGGTCAGTGCTCAAGAGTTTGAGGACTACATAAGAATGCATGATTTTTTGATAGCAGGAAATTTGAAGCCTAAAAACGTGATATTCCTCAATCCTTCTCTGGAAGAAGTTATTTGTAACCTCAAGAAAAGGTGGGCCGATACGGGAAAAAAGAAATGGAGGGAAGACGATTTTGATTACTTGACTGCTGTGAAGGAAGGTTTCAAAGATGTTTACTCTGGATTGGATGCAAATGTTTTAGAGGTTAAAGTGATGGATATTGACAAGAGGGTTTCTGAAAGTTATTCTTGGATCAAAAAAGTTACTTAAAGGTGTCCCCGAAAAAGGTTTGCTCTTCTAAAAGGGGTTTCTCTTTGCCCTTGTCCTCAGAGCTTAGAGTCTTTCCGCTTATCCATTCGAATTTGGTTAGTGTTGTTGGTGTAAAGCTTAAGACGTAGTCCTTGAGTTTATGATTGTTATAGGTTTGTATTATACAGTCTTGTATCCCTAGGATTTCTTGGACTATCTCCTTTTCTGAGTTGGTTTGTTTAGTGAATGCTGTTGCTGGGACATAGCCAGCGTATTCTATTTCTAATTGCACTAAGTCTGGCCTGTCTTTTGCTTTGCATAGGCTTATAGTGAAGTTGTATACCCTTCCACTGTCCATGTTTAGCAGGAACTGGTCTGCTTTTGTTTTTTCCATGAATCCTTCATAGGCTATTTCTTTTGTTTTGTTCTCGTTTAATACCATGTTGATAAGCTCAGGAAGATTAATGGCGCTCATTGCTTCTTTTCTTCTCATAACGAATTCTTCGCCTTTGATGCCGAAGCCGTATTTGTTTGTGAATTTTTTTATTTTTGTATTCCATTGGTTGTTCTTGTGTGTTAGTACGAAACATTCCGCATTATTTGCGCTGTAGAAATGGTTTTGTCCTGTGCTTATCTGGGGCTCGTTTGTATCTTTTAGGTAAGGTATCTTGTTATTGTCGAACTGTATCGCTTTGTGTACCTCTTGTATGTCTTTTTTTGTTATTTCTCGTGATTTGGAGAATAGCTTTGAAGGCGGTGTCAGTGTTAGGTTAGCTTTGTATTCTATCTCGCAGTCCGATACTTCTTTACCAAGCTCTCTGGTGTTCAGAACGCTTAGCAAGTTGCTTATGAATCCATTTTCGCCCCCCATTGAATGCGAGTATGCTGTTAGCAAGTCATTTCTTTTTTTGTTTCTTAAAAAGTTCTCTAATGATTCTTTGCATTTTTGCTGCGGTGATTTTGATGGTGGGCTGTAAGAGTAACTTCCCATTTTTTATTCCTCCTTAAATTGTTTTTAGAAAAACAGTATCAGGCCAGTTTTTAAATTTTTTCTTTCTGCGTACGAATCGCTTATCGTAGAAGATTATTTGATCCTTACTTTTCCTGGCGGCAAAAAGCTTTGTATTTCTTCCAGCGTTCCGCCTAGTTTTGCTTTTATCGCTTTCGCAGCATCGCTCGTCTTAGTGTCCCCTTGGTCTATTATCCTGTAGTCTTTTGTTTGTTTCATTATGGCTGTTACCGGTCCGCCTATTATTGTGTCGTCTTTTTTGCCTATCGCCAGTTGGAGTATTGGCTTGGAGTATTCCCTCTTGCCGTGTATCATGAATGTCCCTTTTGGCAGGCCCAATTCTTTTTTCACTTGTTCTGGCGTTATGCAGTACACTTCTGTTGTTGTTATGCCGTGCCTCCATGCCCTTGAGTAGGATGCTGTCGCTTGTGCTGCTTCTTCTATGCTTATCTTGCCTATTTTTTTTCCTTCTGATTTTATCAGGAAGAATGGGCTGCCTATGATTTCTGTGTGGAATACTAGGTCATCTTTTTGCATTTGTTTCCTTATTATTATGTCATTGGTTGTGGCGTCTCTGCCTCCTATGCACAGGAATCCTTCTGAGCTTGTAAACCATCGGAATTTTTCGTACCATTTTTTCTTTTTTGTTATTACTTCCTTCAGCTCTTTCTTTTTTAATTCAGGTTTTATTGTCAGGAGTTTTTTTTCAGTCTGCTTCAATGCTTCTTCTGCGCCTTGTATTTTTTTCTTGGCTTTTTTTGCCTTTTCGTAGTAATAAGCAGCATTCTGTTCTACTGTTCTTGTGATGTCTATTTCGACCTTCATAGCTTTTTCCATCTAACGCCTTCTGGCGTGTCTTCTAGAATTATCCCTTTCTCTTTTAGTTTTGCTCTTATCTCATCTGCTTTTGCCCAGTCTTTTTTCTTTCTTGCTTCCTCTCTTTCTTTTACCAGTGTTTTTATCTCTTCGCTGATCTCACTTTCTTCTTTTTTCAGCTCTTTAATGTTTAAGCCCAGGACTTCATCGAATTTTAGTGATAATTTGTATTTGTCTTTGGCGTTTATCTTTTTGTCTTTTAGCATAATCCATAATACTGCCAGCGCTTTGGGCATGTTCAGGTCGTTGTTGACTTCTTTGTTAAACTTTTCTTCGTATCTTTTTAGTTTGTTCAGGTTTGTTTTTGTTTGGTCTTTTTCTTCCAGTAGTTCCAGTATTTTGTTTTTCAGGTTGTGGTAGGAGTTTTGTGCTCCTCCCAGTGCTTCAAGCGAGAATGCTAACGGTTTCCTATAGTGCGCTGTCAGGCAGAAGTACCTGTAGCTTAACGGCTCGAATCCTTTTTCTTCCAGCTCTGATATCGTGAACAGCCCTCCTTTGCTTTTGCTTACTTTTTCTCCTTTGAATGTGAGGAATGCCCCGTGCATCCAGTATTTCACCCATGGTTTTTTTCCGAATGCTGATTCGCTTTGCGCTATTTCGTTTGTGTGGTGCACCGGTATGTGGTCTTCTCCTCCTGTGTGTATGTCAAACTGTTCTCCCATGTATTTTGAGGACATTGCTGAGCATTCTATGTGCCATCCTGGGAATCCTAAGCCGAATGGCGAGTCCCACTCCTGCTGCCTCAAGCCAGGCGTTTCTGAGAATTTCCATAGTGCAAAGTCTGTTTTTTCTTTTTTCTCTCCCATCTCAACTCTTTTTCCTGCTTCCAGGCCTTCTTTTTTGAGCCCCGCTAGCTTGCCGTAGTCTTTGACTTTGAAGGTTTCAAAGTATATGCCATCGTTTGTCCGGTAAGTGTATCCTTTTTCTTCCAAGGTTTTTATCATTTCGATTTGTTCTTTGATATGCTCTGTTGCTTTGCACCATATGCCTGGTTCTATTATGTTAAGTTTCTTAAGGTCCTCTCTAAAGACTTTTAAGTAATATTCGGCTATTTCTTTGGCTGTTCTTCCTTCTTTCTTGGCCGCTTTCTCCATCTTGTCTTCGCCTTCGTCCGCGTCGCTTGTCAAATGCCCAACATCCGTGACGTTCATGACATGCTTTACTTCATAGCCGTTGTACAGGAGAACTCTTTTTAGTAGGTCATTGAATACGTATGTCCTTAGGTTTCCGATGTGCTGGTACCAGTAAACTGTGGGACCGCACGAATAGAATCCTGCAAAGCCCACTTTTATCGGCTTAAATTCCTGTCTCTTTCTTCCTAGCGTGTTAAAAAAGTATAGTTTCATTTTAGGTCTAGTATAACCCTCCCTCCTTCTTTCGCTTCTATGTTTTTTGTTTTTAGTTTGTTTATTATCTCTTCCCAGCTTATTTTTTTTGACCTTGCTTGTTTGATTGTGTCTATAACCTCTTTTATATACGGGTAGTTGTTGTATATCAAATCCCCTTTGGTCTTGTCTTCTTCTGCTGATTTTTTCAGCTCTTCTAGGTGTTGTTTCTGCTTTTCTATGAGCTCTTCGATTTTTTTTCGTTTTTTTTGGAAGGTTCTGTCTTCTATAAGCTCTTCTTTGTAGTATTTGTCTAGCGCTTCGCTTAACGATTCATAGTATTTTTTTTCTTTTCCTTCATGGATTTTTAGTTCAAATGAGCATATTTCGTTTTCGGCGATGTTGGGCTTTAGGCTTTCCTCTTTAGCATGTTTGATTTCCTGGAGTATTTTTTTTATTTCTTCTTTTGTCAGTTGTGTCTTGTTCTTGTCTACGCCTGCCCTACAGCATATTTCTTCAGCGTAGCTTCCTCCGAATCCGAAGTCTATCGCCAGTGTTTTTACCAGATTTTCTTTGCCCAATGTTTTGAAGTTTTCTTCATTGGCTTCTAAAGGGTCGTATTTCAGTCTTGGAGGGTATGCGTAGGTCAGTTTCGGCTTTATAGTCCTGTCTTACCATTCCTGTTCGTGAATTGGCAGCATTATTTTGAGGTTTGATTCGCAGAGGATTATGTTTCCTTTGCTGAACAGCTCTATTATCAGGGCGTATTCTTCTTTCTTTTTCATCCTGATTTCTATTATCCTTTCAAAGCCTCTTTGGACTATTTCTGTTATTCTTGCCTGGTTTAGGTATTTTCTCAGGTACATGCAGAAGCTTGGCGGCTTTTCCTGTTCGAATTTGTATTTGGTTATGAACGCTGCTTCTGGCGTTACTTTTAGCAGTATTTTTCCCTGTTTGTGAAGTGAGACGATTATGTCGTTTTCCTGCTGGTAAAACTTGTCTATTTTTGCTCCTATCAGGCTTTGCAGTTCTTTAACCATGAAGTATACATCTAGTGCTTTCATGTTCTAAGATAAGATTGTTTGTGGTTTATAAAAGTTAAGAAAATGTGGGGACGCAGGGATTTGAACCCTGGACACCCACGTCTTCAGCGTGGTTTGAGATAGCTTAAACGAATTTGCTTAAGGCTAGGCTCTCCTTAGCCAAAGACATACCTTTTCAGGCTGAGCTACGTCCCCTTGATAAAGGATTATTAGTTAAAGAGTTTAAAAAGTTTTTTATCATTATTTTTATATGGATTTTCGAAAAAGATTTATACTGGAAAATGCTTTTTTTTCGTATGATTCCCAACCTATTTTACAAGGCGAGTATTCCGGATGCTCTTCCTAAAGACATGCAAGGGGTGGTTGATAAGCTGAAAAAGTCAAAAAGCAAAGAAGATTGCTTGAAGAAAGCCTATGACGCTCTTTCTGAAAGGTATGTCGGGTGCAAGGTGCATACCCGGTTTTTTGATATTTTCACATCTGATGTTAACAAGCTATGGAATACCAAGTATCAGCACTGCACTGCTCTTAATTATTTTTTAAGGATTTTGCTGGTCAAGAGCGGTTTTTTCAAAGATGAGGACATAATGTTGAAATGGACGTTGATATACTATATTTCTGTGCATCAGTATTTGAGGATAAGATTAGATGAGAATATGACTATCAATGTGGATCCTTGGGGTGCGCATCATAGGACAAATTTTGGGGATTACGCTCACGGGTTCCATTACTGAACGTTACTTTCATTTTTAAGATTCCGCAAACCTTAAAAACTTCTTGTTATTCCTATTTTTTATGGGTAAGGCTCGGATAATTTTTCTTGGCAGCGGTGGCGGCAGGAAGATTGTTGCCTCCCAGGCCAGGGCTACCGGCGGCTTTGTAGTCCAGGTTGGCGAGGAGCAGATTCATATTGATCCTGGTCCTGGTGCCTTGGTTCATGCTGCAAGGCTTGGCATTGATTCAAAGAATACTACTATGGTTCTTGTTTCTCACTTCCATATCGACCACAGCAATGATGTTAATGCTGTCATTGATGCCTTGACTTTCGGCGGCTTGGAGAAGAAAGGTGTTTTGGTCACTAGCAGTTTTTATGAGAATGATAATCTTACTGAGTTCCATAGCAAGGTTGTTGGCTGCCATATCAAGCTTAAGCCTGGAGAGAAAATGAATTTTAAGGACCTGGCTGTGTATGCTACAAAGACTGAAGATCATGAGAAGGGAAGTATCGGCTATAAGGT
>JAUYDG010000098.1 GCA_030691925.1 Nanobdellota archaeon | reverse complement strand
ACCCGGTATTTGTACCATTGAAAGAAGAGGAAGGTTTTGAAATAAACCCAGACGAGGTCAGAAAAGTTATAGACAAGAAAAAAACGAAAGTATTGCTTATAAACACACCTGCCAATCCGACTGGAAACGTGCTAAGCAAACAAGTACTAGAAGAACTGGCAGACATAGCAAGAGAATACAACCTATACATATTCAGCGACGAAGCATATGAAAAAATAATTTATGATAATAAAAAACACTACTCAATAGGCTCATTCAACGGCATGGAAAAATATGTTATAACGTTCCACAGCTTCTCAAAAACTTACGCTATGTGCGGCTTCAGGCTAGGCTACGCAGTAGGGCCAGAAGATCTTATCAAGGCCATGACACAAACACACGTCTACAGCACGATATGCGCCCCGACAATATCCCAAAAAGTTGGTACAGAAGCGCTAAAATTAAACAGCAAATACACAGAAACGATGGTAAAAGAATACGCGAGAAGAAGAGGGCTTATACTAAAAAGATTAGAAGAAATGAAACTACCGGTCGCGAAGCCTTACGGAGCGTTTTACGTTTTTCCAAACATAAAAAACTATTCAAACAACAGTGTAAAGTTTGCGAACGAATTGTTAATAAAAGGAAAAGTGGCCGCAGTCCCAGGCTCAGAATTCGGCAGAGAAGGGGAAGGCCATATAAGGTTTTCTTACGCCACAGACTACAAGCTCATAGAAAAAGCTATGGACAGGCTAGAAAAATTCTTGAAAAAATATTAAGACAGCTGAGATATTTCAATCCTATATTAGTCTTGTTCTAATACATAATCTCTTTTGTTATCATCCTGCCTTTGAAACCTTTTCTGCAATATAGATTTTTACTTCATTAAAATCCGGGACAGAAGGCACTAAAGGCTGGAGCTCTGTTAACCATATCTTCTTTTTCTCTCCAAGCTTTTTTATGAACTGCTTCTCATCCCATTCCTGCTTGTAGTAGCGGAATTTTTCCTTCACAAGCTTTAAGTCAAGAGCTACTCCTTTTTTGAGGAGGAACCAGAAGTCATAAACGTCCCTCGCCTTGTCCCTTGAAGCTATTGCCCTTGCCTTCTCTGCAAGAATCTCTTTTTCCTGCATTATCAGAACAGTGAAAGAAGGTATGTCAGGATA
The DNA here is from genome assembly GCA_030691925.1 of Nanobdellota archaeon. Lineage (GTDB taxonomy): Archaea > Nanobdellota > Nanobdellia > SCGC-AAA011-G17 > VGLX01 > VGLX01. The sequence continues at coordinate 1,507 of JAUYDG010000098.1, read as the reverse complement.
GAGGGAATTATAACTTGCAAGCGATGGCTCAAGGTCGATGCTTGACTCTATGTTTATGTCAATGCCGAAGCTTGAAAGCGATTGCGGCTTTCCGTTGTATAACAGCCCTTTTGCCCTAAGGGTCAGCATTATGGAATTTTGCACGTTCCTTTTTTCTTTCACTTCTGCTTCTATGCCAAATGATGCTAAACCAGCGATCACCTTTTTTATCAAGGCGTCAATGTCTAATGGCTTTCTTAGGGTAAAGTCCAAGTCTTCTGAAAACCTGTCCAGTTTGTAGAACTTGTAAAGGCATGTGCCCCCTTTGAACACTAATTCATCTTTTGTGTTCCTCGCCATAGAAAGCAGTGAGATTTCAAGCAGGTAGTCCTTCTCGGCATAGCCCTTATTCCTCATGCCTTTCAGCTTTGCAATACTTTTCAGCTCGTCAAGTGATATCATCAAGGTTCCTGTTTATTACTATTTTCCATATTTTGTCTTTTTTTCCTTTTTTGCCATGGCTCCAGTCAAGTGTTATGTGATTGTTGTCCAAACGCTTTATTAATCCTTCTGCGTGAAAACCAGAAATCTTCTGGAGCATAAAGCCGATCCGTTTCATAAGTGATACGTTCCCTGTCTTTAAGGCATATTCTGCAAGTTTTTTTTTGTCTATCTCTTTTTGTCTTATGGCTTTTGCAACCTCGTCAAAAGGGGTGTTTTTTATAAGCATGCAGTCGATTATGCATTTTTCCCTGTCTGCTATGAACATGTCAAAGCTGCCGTGCCTTTGCTTGCTGTAGCCCCACATATGCCTTGTCTTGAAGAACCTTATCCTTGTGCCTTGGAAGATTGTGCCTTTCTTCGGCCTTGCTGTTGCTATCATAATGTCTGATGGAAGCTGCTCTGTAAAGTTGTAAAGCCTTATTGCTGTCCAGAAGCTGATGTATGAGGGCACTATTATATGGGAAGAGAAAATCATTGGGTCGTCAAAAACAGTGTACTTTCCGCGCTCTATCCTGAATACAAGCCCTTCCTTCTGGAGGCGGTAAAGGTAATTCCTCGAATCCTGGACTTTCTTTCCGGTAAGCTTCACAAAATCGTTTAATGTAAACAAGGGATATCTTTCCAGCAGCCTTAAAACCGCTATCTTTTTCATAGCCTTCTGTAAGCTTCCCATATTTATAAATATTTCGTTTGATTATAATAATCAATTTTGATGATTATAGTATATCAAAATATGATTAAATCTTAAAACATGTAGAGAAAATAAGCACTTTTGATAATTATCTGCACTGGAAATAAGAAATCCACTTTTCGGTAAATATGCACTAATTTTAGGCATAAACCTCTTCCATCAGGTTAACAAAACCGAGAATACCTGCGCCTATAAACCAGTTTCCAGTAAACTGTAATTCATTTGATATAAGTGGCTCTGCGTCATTAACCATATATCCACCAAAAACTCCTACTTTTTTTTAAGTGCCACTATACTTCTAGTTTTGCTCATCATCCCCTCACCCAGTATTTG
>JAUYDG010000043.1 GCA_030691925.1 Nanobdellota archaeon | reverse complement strand
AAAAGACGAAAACACAGTAATATTGTTCGGTAGGGAAGACTCAGGCCTGACAAACGAAGAGATAATGAAATGCGACTTCATAGTATCAATACCTGCCTCAAAAGAATATCCCGTCCTAAACATCTCCCATGCAGCAGCAATAATACTTTACGAAATATCAAAACAAAACAAAGGGACATCACACGAGCATATAAGGATGGCAACAAGCCAAGACAAAAAAATACTGCTAAAAATAATAAACCAGACAATAAACAGGCTGAAATTCTCAACAGAAGACAAAAAAGAGACGCAAAGAAGGCTATGGAGAAGAATAATAGGAAAAAGCTACCTGACCAAGAGAGAATTCCAGGCAGCATGCGGGTTCTTCAAAAAAATAATATGAAACTGGTACTTCTGCTCTCAGGGGAAAACCTTGAACTAGCAAGGGAAGAAGCCTTGGCAGTAGCAGAAACAAAAAGCTACAAACAAGACAAAAACGTGCTTACCCTGGAAACTGAAAACGACCTCCGAAGGCTGGCATTCACAAGAATAATACTACAGCAACTCTTCTCATGCAAAACCAAAGATTTAGAAAAGCAGGCACAAAACTTCAACTGGCAGGAAGTCTACAAGGAAAACTTCTGCGTAAGAATAAAAGGAAAAACAGAGCTCACAGAAAAAAGCCTAGCATCGATAATCTGGAGAAAACTAACAAACCCAAGAGTCGACTTAGAAAACCCGAAAACAAACATACACTTCCTCTTCACAGAAAAAAACGTCCACTGCGGACTGCTCTTATACGAAAACAAGGAAAAATTCAGGGAAAGAAGGCCCCACCTCAGGGAAGGATTCCACCCCACATCAATGCAGCCGAAACTTGCAAGAGCACTAGTAAACCTCTCCGGCATAAAAAAAGGCCAAACCATCCTAGACCCCTTCTGCGGAACAGGAGGGATACTCATAGAAGCAGGCCTCATAGGATGCAAGCTAAAAGGCAACGACATAGACCCGAACATGCTTGAGCTAACAAAAAAGAATCTAAAACACTTCAAGCTGAAGGCTGAGCTCATACAAAAAGACGCACTACTACTCAACACCAAGGCAGACGCAATAGTAACAGACCTACCCTATGGAAAAGGATCCTACCACAACATAAGCCTTGAAACATTGTACAGAAGATTCTTAGAAAAATCCTGCAGCATGCTAAAACCAAACAAACGCCTAGTCGCTGTATTCCCAAAAAAAATAAGGGCAAAAAAACTGAAAATCATAAAAGAACTAGAATCCTACGTGCACTCCTCCCTGACAAGGCACATTATAATAGCAAAGAAATAATAAAAACAAAAGGCTTAAGCAAGAAGATTACGAGCTTGCCAAGCCAAGGAAGCATATTAATAACGATAAACAGCAAACATAGCAGGCTGACAAAATTCCACACCCTCTTAGCCTTACTCTTATCCTTGAACACGCTTAACAGGACGACGAAAAACATCCTCCCGCCATCAACAGGGCCCAAAGGCAAGAGATTAAACAAGCCAATGCCGATATTGATAACGAACAGCCAGACAATAAGCAGATTAATCCAGTGCAAAGCCTTGTAAGCAAACAAGCCATAACTCTTCCTGAAAGACTCCTTGACCTTAGTCTTCTGGTCAAAACCAGAAATTCCTATAAAGCCTTTGCTAGAATTATCCGGATTCGGCACAGTAACCAAATCAAAGCTGCCCTTATCAGTAGTCAACGTGACCTTGTCGCCAGGCTTGATCTCAGAAACCACAAGGGAGAAATTAACAAAATCCAAAACCTCCCCGCCATTAACAGCCCTCAGCACGAAAGGAGCCTCCAAGCCAGCCTTGCCCGCAGGAAAGCCAGCCATTACCTGGCCGACTATAATACCATCAGCATCGATCGTCTTAGACTCGACAGGACCGGTGGCAAAACTGAAAATCAGGAAAAATATCACGCCAAGAACAACATTGGAAAAAGGGCCGGCAGAAAAGACAGCCAGTTGCTCCCTCTTCTTAGCCTTGGCAAGCTGCCTCTCATCAGGCTCAACAAAAGCTGCAAGAATAGGGCCCAGGAAAGCGAAGCCAGAGCTCTTGACCTTCAAGTTGTAAAGCCTTGCGAAAACGCCATGTGAAAACTCATGAACAGCAGCAACCAGGAAAATAGCAATGATCCAGTGGAAAAATGAAAGCACAGGAGCGCCAGGAATCTTCACGCCAGGAAGCACAGGAGCGACAACAGGCGCAGCGCTAGGGACCAAGAAAAGGCTGAAAGCTCCGTTTACAAGAACATAAAAGATGTAGGCCATGCCAGAAAAACCTATAACAATACCGAAATAACCCAAAACCTTCAAAACCCTTGGGCAGGACTTAGCGATGCGGTCCATCAGCTTAAGGCCTATATGCGTGGGATAAAGAAAAAAAATCTTGCCTTGGACCTTAAACTTCTTCTTGTTCCTGAAATAAAAGAGGGCTATCAAGCCATAAAACAAAATTGCAAATAACAAGTCAAAATTCATTTTCCCCTTTTTTCCTAACAGGCTTTATTTCTTCCTGACAGCACGAAAAGCATGGCTGTTGCAGCGCCTGCACTTAATCTTGCCCTGCAAAATCTTGATATTAGGAGCCCTAACCTTGGTCTTGCATCTCTTGCAAACAAAAACGTTCCTGTACAGCCTAGCCTGAGCTTCAGGGATCTTTGCCATTATTGCTTAACCTGCTTTATAACTTTCTGGCCTAAAATAATCCAGTAAAGCACCTGAGAACCTTCAACAACCTCATCCTTTAACTCTTCAGGAATCTTGATATCAAAAGTCTCATAGCTCTCAACATCCATGACATTAGCAACATCGCCCTGTATAGAAAGGACCTGGGCGTTCTTCTTGTCTATGATAGGAACGTCAACCTTGTCAGAAGCAGGCATAACCTTGATGATCTTCTCGCTGTTAATCATGCCGATAGCTTCTATCCTGCACTTGGCAGCGCCGTGCTTGCCGGTCTTGCCCTTGTCAACCCTCTTGACGGTGCAGGCGATGCCGTCGAAAACAACAGAGTTACCGTCTTTAATGCTTCCAGCAGTAGTTTGTTTAGTGTCCATTAGTAGAACTTGTGTGTGAAGCGTTTATAAATTTTTCTTTTTAGGATTCGCAGCAATCCTTATCAGGTCATCCCTCTCTTTCTTATCGGGAACGTCCTTGATGTGAGAAGGCTTTTCCAGATTATCCTTCAAAACTTTCTCCAGAAGCTTAAGCTTAAGGTTAAGATCAAAAAGCTGTTTTGACAAGGCAGCCAAGGCGCACCAAATCTGGGCAGCGCTAGGATTCTTAGACTTCATATAAACATCCTTATGCTTGTGAGCATCCTCTACCAAAGCCTCCAAAAAAGCCTTAATCTCAGGACTGATATCCTTACGCCAGTTATCCTCAGCCATCATTTAAAAGAATGTTTAAAGATTTTATAAATCTTTTTAGTGCGTGCGCAATCGAAAGGTTTAAAAGTTTAGAATAAGGATTCTATAATCGGCAGACTAGACCGGAAGGTTAGCCGTCTTCTGTAACCACAAACCGGCTTCACGGTGGGGTTG
>JAUYDG010000021.1 GCA_030691925.1 Nanobdellota archaeon | reverse complement strand
GCTGGCTGATAGGGAGGATGTTTTCAGACCTGAAGGGGCTAAGCCGTTTAGATCAATTATTCCTTTGTCAGAGATTATTGCTGAAGTCTTGCATGTTAAGCAGCTTAATTCTAAGAAAGTGTTGGAAACGTATAACAGGCTTATAGAAAAGTTTGGTTCTGAGATGAACGTCCTGCTTGATGCTTCTTTTGAGGAATTGAAAAAGGTTGCTGATGAAAAAATCGCAAAAGCCATAGTAGAGCTAAGGGATGGCAAAGTTGATATAAGCCCTGGTTTTGACGGTGTATACGGTAAAGTCAGGTTGGGTATCTCTGATGCTAAGCTTTCTAAACTTGCAGGCCGCCAGACTAGCTTAGGCCAGTTTTGAAGTTATGATACTCCTGTTTCATTTCCCAAAGTAAAAATAATAAAAAAAGAAAGGAGTCTTTAGTAGATTTGTGCGTTCTTGATTGTTATGCCTTTTGACACTGCTCCCCTATACATGTAGTCTACTGTTATGTCTACTAGTTGTTCAAATGCTGTGTCCTGTAGGCTGTTCGTATCCAGCGTGCAGCTTACCTGTTTCTTATCATCGAAGAGTTTGGTTTCACCTTTGTTGTCGTCCCCTAATGCGCTGCATTTGAAGTTTAGCCTTTTTGCAGAGTCAGTAACTTCGATGTAGACTGTGTCTTCTCCTTTTCTAGCTTCGTCTGATGATGGCACACACTTGTCTTTGAATGTGCCTGGCTTGTAGAAGCTTTCAGTCGGTTTCTTGTTTTCTATGGTGAAGTCAAGTTTTATCCTGTTGGCTCCTGATGCTGATTCTACAACATTTGTTATCTGTAGTGGGGCCCCTGAGTTTTCAAAGGTTATCTTGTCGTTGTTGATTGCGCAGGCGTCTGCTGTTTTGTATTGCTTGGTGTCTTTTTTCAGGCATATGGATGTCGCTGCTACTGTCCTGTAATTGTAGCATACATCGGCTATTATTTTTGTTGTGAAGTCAGATGACAGGTCTATTTTGTATTTTGATTCCCCAAATTCTATAACATCTGTTGCACCTATCCTGTCAGAGTATTTCCTGTCAAGGTCGAAGTTGCTTTTTTTATGTAATGATGCTAAGCTGAAATCGTTCTGGTTTATGCCGCTTAGGGATGCTATTATCCCTCCGGATTTTATAGTGTATTCCCCTTCATTTTTTAATTGGACCGCTATTGAGAAAGGGGTTTCTCCGTTGTCGAACACTTCATCTGGTGGCGCTTCCTCTTCGAATGTTATTGATAGCCCATCTAGCCCGCCTACGTAGTCTGTCAGCTTTCTTGGTGTTGTGTCTTTCGTAGTTGTGCATCCTGCGGCTAGTAGCGCTACGATCAGTATTGGTATTAAGATTGGTGTTAGTCTCATAGGGGTTTTCCCTCCTTTTTTATTCTGGTTCTGCCACGTATATTTTTAGGCTGCTTATTTCGAAGTCTATTTTTGGTATTATTTTTACGTAGTTTGCTCCTCTTTCCAGGTAGCCTGATACTTTTCTTTCGTAATCGTCTTCTTTTGTGTCAAAGCTTATCTGGTATTCGTTTATTGTTACGGTTGCTTTTTTAGCGTCTTTATCGTTGGGGAACTTGAACAGTATGAACGCGTCTTTTTCGCCGTCTTTTATTGCTTCGTAGTATTCGTCGCTTAGCTCAAAGCTGTATTTGGGATAGTATTTTTCTTTTGTTTCTAGCTCTATTTCTATCCCTTCTATGTTGTACTCCCCTTTGGTAATCTTGAACTCCAATGTATTCCTTCCTGCTGCTATGTAAGGCATGCTCATTGATTGTGTTTGTGTTCCGGCATCGCAGATTACGCGTTCTGTTGATAGCTCATTGCCGTTAAGCAGGAGGGTTATGTCCCCTTGCTCTTTAGGGTCTATCTTTAGGCAGTTTATGAAGTAAGTCATCTGGGCTTTTTTCAGCCCTGCTTTCTCTCCTGCTGTTAATTGGAAGTTTCTTGTTTCTGTGCTTTTTTCTGATTTGTAGCTTTGTTTTATTGAGATTGATGATAGTGAGTAGCTGTCTCCTGCGAAGTCTCCGCTTGACATCCCGATGGTTAGCGTGTTTGTTGATTTTGCCCTGTCTGTTGGCAGGTTTATAGGCGAGTCCGCTGAGCTTATCTCGCCTTCGAATACTGTGTATCCGTTGAATTTGATGTATATCGCCCCTTCCCCGCTTGTCACGAAGAAGAATAGCTGCAGTTTTTCCAGCGCGTCTTTGTTGTCTATCTTGAATGTTAAGGTTTTAATTTCGTCTGAGAACCAGTTTTTTGATGCTGTCAGTTTTGTTGCTATTTCGCTTACCTTTTCTTCTGTTTTTGCGTAAAGCGCGACAGAATTTACAGGTATTTTAAGCTCGTTCTTCTCGTATGGGAAAACGTTTCCTGGAGAGGTGTATAACAGGTTTGTTTGTCCTGAGAGCTCTTTTTGTTCCTCTTCTGATGTTCCTTGTTCATCTATTAATCCTTTTCTTTCCTCTTCAGGCAATAATAGAACGTATGCCAGCATGAAAAGCGCCATAATCACTATAAACGTTGCTACTCCGGTTGCTTGCGCTTTTTTGGCTTTCATATGCTATTAAAATATACCTTTAACGGAAGTAAAGAGGCATTTTATATTTATAAATCTTACGCACACAATCCTCCGATAAGCACTGTTTTTATGATGTAAATAGGTTCTGCAGCGTTTGTTATCCGCGAGCACGACTGCCTTAAACTGTCACTTTTGTTGGGCACCCGAAACGAAACGAGCACTGCCGTCAAGGACGTTGCCGCCACCAGCACCGGAACTGTAGTCGCCGCTGCCGAGGACGAGCGCCCACAGTTCGTCTTGGCTTGTGTTGCTTCTTAGGTAAACGCTCATCCCTTCTTTTCTGCCAGTCTTGTCAAACCACATGTCAACATAATCCGCCAGTTTTCCTTTATCACCATTCATTGCTGCGAGCCAGAACTTGTGATTCTTTGCTTCTTCTCTTGTCCATAGTTGGCCGTACATGCCTTTTTTGCTGTCAAGCTCTATGCCCTGCTCAGTATCATAATCAACTGGTATAAAACTCTGGTTAAACCCTGATGCAATGTTTTCCAGCTTATCAGACCTTAAAATTATCTTAAATTTTGTGCTGTGCGCTTTGTACGCAACTCCAGTAATAGAATCAAGCCAAGTCTTGAACAACTCCGCATCATTGCCATTAACTTCGTAGTCAGCAATCCTCGCCTCAACATTCTCAGAGAAAGTAAAAGGCTTCCGCCCTTGCTCTTTCAGCTTCGCAATACCCTCTGCAAAAGTATCAGCACGAATAACCTCAATAAGGCCGTACCTTTGCTGAACTTTTACAGGCTCCTTCAGCAGCCTCTCTACACTGTTTTCCAAATCCTTCTCTGGTACGAAAAGTTTAGGCAGTTTCATAATACTTATCTTTATTTTTTCCTCTAATCCTATGATTTATAAACCTTGCTTATTTCTTAATGCTTTATGAAAATCTTAGGCTCAGATTTCAGGAAAGGGTTTTGTAAGTTGAAGGTTGAGAATCTTGATGATTTGTGGGTCTTAAGCCAGGTCGTTGATCCTAAGGATTCGGTTACTGCCCGGACTTTTAGGAAGATTAAGATAGGCAGGGATAGTGATAGGAAGGGCGAAGTTGTCAAGAGGCCTGTTACCTTGACTATTGAGGTTGAGAAAGTTGAGTTTCACAAGTATTCTAATTCTTTGCGCATCTCTGGACTGGTGAGAGAGGGTTTTGAGGATATTCCTAGCGGCTCCCATCATACGCTGGATATAAACGAGAATTCTGTACTTACTATAAATAAAGAGGAATGGCTCAGTTTCCAGATTGACAAAGTTAAGGATGCTGCTTCTGACTCTGGTTCTAAGGTCTTGATTTGCGTGATGGACCGTGATGAGGCTTGTTTTGCTTTGATGAAGAAGTACGGCTACGAATACCTTAGTGAGATATCTGGCAAGGTGCAGAAGAAAGGTGTTGAAGATAAGTCTTTGAAGGATGATGAGTTTTACGGCCAGATCGTTTCTGCTTTGGAAGACTATGTTCAGAGGTATGGTGCAGAGTTTGTTATCGTTGCTAGCCCTGCCTTTTGGAAGGAGGATTTGATGAAAGTCCTGAGCAAGAAGAATCCTTCTCTAGCTTCTAAGATTACTTTGGCTACCTGCAATGCTTTTGGCAGGAATGCTATTGATGAGGTTTTGAAGAGACCTGAGGTGAGATCTGTTTTGAAGCAGGAGAGGGTTGTCAAGGAGACTACTCTGGTTGAGGAATTGTTAGTTGAGATTGCTAAGAATAATCTTGCTGTCTACGGCCTGGAGCAGGTCAAGAGCGCTGCCGAGGCTGGTGCTATAAAAGTTTTATTAGTCACTGACAGGCTTATCCGCGAACTGAGAGAAAAGAATGAGTATAACAAGCTGGAGTATGTCATGAAGCTTGTTGATAAGGCTAGCGGTGATGTTGTTATAGTTTCTGAGGAGCATGATGCTGGTAGGAAATTGCATGGGCTTGGCGGTGTTGGCGGGATTCTTAGGTATAGGTTAAGTTATTAGAAAAGAAATCTTAGAAGCCTTGGTTCTTTTAGCAATAGTTCTAGTATGAATCTTGATGGCCTGTCCCTGTCTTTTTTTTCTAGGACTTTTTTTATCCTTTCCTGTGTAAACAGCTCCACTAGTTTATTGTATTTTTCGTCTGTAAACTTGTCCAGTTTTTTTCTTATCATCAGCCCTATCCTTAAGTCTCTTCCCATCCTTTTTTTCCAGAGCTTTTCGTAGTCTTTTTCGTGGCATATTGCTTTGCTCAGCTCTTCTGCTGCCATGAGCCCTTGTACGATTCCTCCGAATGTTGTTGCTTTTACCTGTGCTGCTGCGTCTCCTATCAGGTAAATGTTTCCGTCTTGCGTTTTTATTTCTGGATCGTGCAGTGGTATCATGCCTGACTGGTATTCTTGTATGCTGTTTGTTTCTGTTTTTATTCTTTTTAGGAATGATTTGAACTTCTCGTTTGGCTGTTCGTATGTTGCTATGCCTACCCTTGCTGTTTTTTCAGATTCCGGGACTACCCATCCGAAGTAGCCCTGGTTGACGTAGAACTCGACTGTTTCCGGGTTTGTTTCTATCAGCATTCTTGCCTGTGCGCCTATTGCGAATTTTCTTTCTTTCCAAAGCCCTGTTGTCTTTGCCACTTGTGAGAACGGACCGTCTGCCCCTATCAGTATGTCTGTCTGGAAGTTTTTGATTTCGCCGTCGAAGTGTAGTTCTAGTTTTCCGTTGTTCTTCGTGCAGCTCTTGTACTTGTGGTTCAGGTGGTATTTTGCTCCTTTGTCCTGCGCTTTTTCTGCCAGGTGCTGGTCGAATGCCGCCCTGTCTATTACCAGGTCGGGCTGTGTAAGTTTTATTTCTATGAATTGGTTGTTCGGCGCTATTATTTTTGCGTTTGTTATTTTGTTTGTCAAGAATTGTTTTTTTATGTCAAGTATCTCTGCTAACGCTTTTGTTGTTATGCCTGTGCACTGTACTGGTATGCCTATCTTGTCATGTTCCTCAAACACAGTTACTTCTTTTTCTGCCAGCAGTGATGCCAGGTATGAGCCTGCCGGGCCTCCCCCTATTATTGTTATCATCATTTTTTAATTTTGCCAAGAAGGTTTATAAATGTATTCCCAATATTAGTTTAGTATGCTCGCTGCGGATGTTATTTTGGTTGTGCTTGGCTTTGTCGCTCTTGTTTTTGCATCTGTTAATGATGTAAGGACTAGGGAGGTTCCTGACTGGCTGAGCTATGGCTTGATAGTTTCCGGTTTTGGTGTGAGGGTTTTTCATTCTTTAGT
>JAUYDG010000121.1 GCA_030691925.1 Nanobdellota archaeon | reverse complement strand
ACGAAGTCGTCGAAAACATCATTGTCCTTGTTCATGAGCTTCAGGACTTTCTTGGAAAAATGCTCAGGAGATATCTTAAGGCAGCCTGAAACGTGATGCTGGGAAACTTCCCTTATGTACTCCTTGCTGTTCCATGCCAGGTCATACCTTATCCCGCTCCTTATGAACACCTTCTTGACACCTTTGATACTCCTAACCGCTCTAAGCAGGTGGAGCAGCTTTCCATGGCTAGTATCCAGCTCTCTGCACCTGATGCAGGCGTTCAAGCATTTCTTATCACAGTCCATGCCGTACATGTTTGCAGAAGCTCCGCCAAGGTCATCTATGTAACCTTTGAAATCCGGATGCTTAACAAGACTTCTTATCTCATCCAGTATGCTTTTCTCGCTTCTTGATATTATCTTGTCGCCCTGGTGAAGGCATACCGAGCAGAAACTGCACCTGCCCACACAACCTCGATGGGTCACTACTGAAAACTTAGCCATCTTAAGCAAAGACTTGGGATGCATCTTCCTGGAATAGCCCAAAGAGTAAACCCAGTCCAAGTATCCTGAATCATAATCCGGGAACTTGTACTGCAATAAGTAATTGTTGTCATACTCCTGTGCCAGGTTCTTGTAGTTGGAAAAAGAACTGCACATCCTGCAAAAACTAACCTTATCCTTCTCAACATCCTTAGAAGAGGGCAATATCTCAAAAGAGCTATCAGCTTCTTTGCTTATCACACAAGTGCCCTTTATGCCCTTGAGGTCTTTGCCTTCCTTAAGGCGTTCGGCTATCTCCACAACCTGCTTTTCGCCGTTGCCGTACACGAGGATGTCTGCCCTAGAGTCAAACAGTATGCTCCTTCTTATCCTGTTTTCCCAGTAGTCATAATGCGCAAAACGCCTGAGAGAAGCCTCTATCCCCCCTATGACCATCCTGCAGCCCTTGAAATACTCCTTGACCTTGTTGCAGTAGAATATCACTGCACGGTCAGGCATCTCATAGGAAAGGCGGTTCTTATCATGCACCCTTTTCCTCTTCAAAGGGGTATAGTTGTTAAGCATGCTGTCTATAGAGCCTGATGTCACACAGAAGCAAAGCTTAGGCCTCCCCATCCTGGTAAAGTCTTCTTTGCTGTAAGGCTTTTCTATTATCCCTACGCTGAAGCCTTTGGCATCCAACACTCTTGCGATTATACCGACACCTGACAAAGGATGGTCGTCATAGTACTCCCCTGTTACGATTATTATGTCAAAATCCTTACCTTCCCGGCTTATCATATTAAGACTTTTCAGAAGATTCAGCCTTTTTAAGAATTTTGGTAAGCTAAAAAACTGAAAAAGTGGACAAAAATGCATAGTTTCTACAAGTTTTTTAAAAACAATGTACTAAGACACTTTAAAGACAATATTTTTAAATAGAGGGATATTCTACTCTACCATCAATAAATATTATCCTCAAAAAACAGGGGGTGCAATACATGGAAGGCGTAAAAGAAAGGATATGCGACAACTGCAGCAAAACAGTGCCGGTCTCAGACTTAAGGTACGTAGCTAAAGGGAAAGACTTGCTAGTAGCATTGTGCTCAGAATGCAGGGTAAAAAAGATAACAAACCCGGAAACTAAAACCGTACAGAAACCAGCATCACAAAAAAGGGAATACTACTGCGCGCTATGCAAGTACAAGTTCAAACTAGACCCTACAACCAAAAGCAGGCTGGTATGCCCGTTCTGCGGAAGAACACACGGAGTGCAGCAACACAAAGAACTGTCATCAGAAACTCTTCTGAGCATGGACGAAGAATAAGCTTTTTTTATAAAAACTTTTTTTTAATCTTAAAATGAAAGAAATAAGGGACAAATGCGCTGTCTGCGGAAAAGAGATAGTAATAAGCGACAAGAACATGATAGCCAACCTGCAGAACGTCAAAGGAAAAGACAGCGGCGCAAAGCTCTACTGCAGCAGCGAATGCAGAAAAAAAGACCACAGATCAATGGAAGGATGCCTGGACGTAGGCGAAGTATTCTCATAAACTCTTAGCCTTCCTCTCCCACACGAGCTTGCCCTTCTTATAGACTTTAACAATCCTGTGCAGAGGAATGGAAGCCTCGCCAACCGTCATGAAATTACCCTCAATCTCAGAAATATCCTTAAACCTTATTTTCACTTCCTGCTGAAGCACCCGGTCGATATATGCTATCTCGTAATCCTCAGGATTTTCCTTCTTGTCCCACCTTATCCTGCTCAGCACGTCTCTTACAGGCACCATCACATAGAAATATCTTTTAGAACTATTTAAAACAATACTGTTATTCAATTATCAAGCCGCACTTCTTGCAGTACTTCTCCCCGTTCTCGTTGACAACAGCTCCGCCGCAGTCAGGGCACTTCTTCACTTCTTTCGGCTTCTTGCTTTCCTCTTTCATAATTCCTAAATACTCGGGAGGCATTTGTGAACTACTCTAGGGCTGAAGCCCTGAGCGTCGCTCGAAAGCGACTTCTTGCTTCATCGACGTTCCCAACGGAACATCTCTTGCAAGCGTTGATTCCCGTCGTTCCGACGGTATTTTTTCAAAGCTTATGCTTTGATTATTGTTGTTAAATAATTGCTGTGGCTTTATATATTTTTCGCACACGCCTGTCGTGTTGTCCAGTACCCAAAATACACCAGATTTTCGGAGCTAAGAAAAAAATTCCGAAACAAGAAAATCTTTCAGGGGCTTGGCTTCTCATAATCGAAATTCATCTCAGGACTAAAAAGTCCTGAAGTGTTCTTCCGATGCCTCGCCCATAAAATTTTTGTTGGTGAGAAGTGAACCTCCACACAGCAAGCTGATGGGGCATCTAGCTTCGCTCAGGTTTTTGAGCTGTTGCTAGAAAGTTCTTGCTTCACAGACAGCCTTAACAGAACATCTTCACAAGCATTGATTTCTGCGGTTGCTACCGCCTTCGGCGACCTATTTTATTGGGCACCCAAAACGAAACGAGCATCGTAATCAAGGTTGAGGCTGCCGCCAAAAGCATCTGAGTCGATGCTGCCGCTGCCGAGGACGAGCGCCCACAACTCATCCTGACTCGTATTACTTCTTAGGTAAACGCTCATTCCTTTCTTTGCTTTAGTCTTGCCGAACCAGATGTCAACGTACTCTGCCAGTTTTCCTTTGTCACCGCCCATTGCTGCAAGCCAGAACTCATGATTCTTAGCTTCCTCCCTCGTCAAATCTTGATTGTACTTGCCTTTTTTGCTGTCAAACTCTATGCCATTTTCCACATTATAATCCACAGGTATAAAGCTTTGTTCGAAATCAGGTTTGATGTTTTCTAGTTTATCAGACCTTAAAATTATCTTAAATTTTGTGCTGCCTTTTTTATAAGCTACGCCCGTAACAGAATCCAAGTAAGTCTTGAACAACTCTGCATTTTCCCCATTGGCTTCATAGTCAGCAATCCTCGCCTCGATATTCTCATAGAAAGTAAAAGGCTTCTGCCCTCGCTTCTTAAGTTTTGCGATGCCCTCCGCATAAGTACCCGCATGAATAACCTCAATAAGGTCATACTTTCGCTGAACTTTTACAGGCTCCTTCAGCAGCCTCTCTACACTGTTCTCCAAATCCTTCTCTGGCACGAAAAGCTTAGGTAGTTTCATAACCTTTACTCTACATTAATTCTTGATTATTTGGTAAGGTATTCGTTCAGCTTCTGCAAAGG
>JAUYDG010000041.1 GCA_030691925.1 Nanobdellota archaeon | reverse complement strand
CATCTATGAGCAGATAGTAACGAAGATGTACGGCCTGATAATCCAAAACATGGAAGAAATAATAACCGGCACAGCATAAAGTATATAAATAATAGAAAAACAGTCTTTCTCTATGAAAAACAAACTGATCATAGCATGCCTGATTGTAATAATCCTTTTAGCAAGCGGATGCGGGCTAACAAGCTTCATAACAAAAGAACAGAAAATGAGCAGGGAGGAAGCAGAGCTCAAAGCATTCAACTTCGTTTACGAACACACTAATAACAAAGAAGTATACGACAAAGAGCCGACAGCAAAAAACTACGCCTTTGACTCATGGAAAGAAGAAAACACGTGGCACGTGATACTCTACGTAAGCCACACCTTCATAGAAGTCCTAGTATACGATGATGGAAGCAATAATATAAAAGTATTGACAAAGACAGACTACTGGAAAAACGTGCCAAAAAACGTCAAAGACGAGATTAAGGAAAAAACCAGCTTAGTTTAAAAAATAAAAAAATAAAAAGATATTTCTTATCTGAACAGGCTGCTGAAAAAGCTTATTATCTTCGAAAACAAGTCCTTCTTTACAGGCGCTACCGGTTGTTCAGGCTGCTCCAACGGAGGAGTCTCAACAGGCTTTTCTACTTCTTTTGGTGTTTCTTCTACAGCCTCTTCCTTAGGCGTTTCTTCTACAGCTTCTTCTGCCTCATACTTGTAGCATTTATAGACTGGGCTTTTGAGCTCGCTTGTACAAGTGTTTACTTCTTCTGTCTTAATGAGCTCACTGCTACAGTAATTAAACCATCTGGTTTCTACAACTGTTCCTTCCCCATCTTTTATCATTCTGCAATAAAGTTTATCCGCATTCGAACCTTTTGCAAATTCACATTCATATTCAGGATAACGAAACTCTTCGGTACACTTGTCAGCTTTTTCTGATTTTACAAACTCACCAGTGCAGAGGTTATACCAATCAGTTTGCGTCACTTTCCCTTCAGCACCAGTTTTTGTTTTGCAATAAAGTTTGTCTTTATTCGCCTCTTCATCTAGAATATATTTCTCTGTGTCTGGTATGTCTGAGTGAATCCATATGGTCTCATTCTGAACTGTTGTAACTTGATGTCTTGCATTTACGCTAAACATAAATAAGCAACCTAAAAAAACCAGAATCACTATCAGAAATTTTTTCATAAACTACCACCTCCATGTGTAATAAATAATAAGCGCCTAACGTATTTAAACCTTTTTAATAAATAAGCCTGAGAACAGCATAACCCAAGAAACAGCCGGCAGTGATGAAAGGCATGGCAGGATAAAACTTCCTCTTCTCAGACATCCAGAACAGGAAAAGCAAGGACAAAGTAGCGAAAACAGAGACTATCAAGGCCTTAAAACCAAAAGATTTCATAACAACACCAGCAAACAACAAAGGAAAGCCTATGTCACCGCCACCAAGAATAGCCGTACCATTGCCATAAGGGATCAGGACACCGGCAAAAAGCCTGAGCTTGGCCTGAAACTTAGCCAACTTAATCATATGCTCAGTCTTCCTAACAGCGATATAATCATACAAAGAAATGATAAGCAGCAAGACAGAAATAGAAAAAATGCTCAGGATAGGGACAAAAATAGCAGCCAAGCCGCCGTAAATAATGAGCTCACCAACATTATGGATTATAAGATTCCTCTTGATAACCTTGAAAAAAGCGAAAAAAAGAGAAAAGATAAACGCAAAAAGCTGAGGCATGAAGGCAGCGAGAGCAATAGTGACGCAGAAAACTATGGAAAGGAAGAACCAAACCTTCCAAACCCACTCGACGCTAAACCTGGCCAAAAGAAGCGCAATGCCAGTTGAAATAAGGATAAGGATGAACAAAGGGATGAAAGAAGTCTCCTCATCAAACTCAGGCCTTTCAATATTCAAAGGAAGCTCAGGAACAATAAGGTAATGCCTCGTTACTAACAAACCGATGAACTGGGCAGACAAGAAGATAACAACCAGAACAACAGTAACACTCCAAGTATGCTTCATCAAGGTAACCTAGGACTGCCATGATTTAAAAGCATTTTTATCCAAGATATCTTAGGAAAAAACCTTACTTTTATAAACCAAACCTTCCTTTCAAAATAGTATGTACGACTATTACCAGCTAGACACGAAAGAAGTCATAAAAAAACTGGAAACAAGCCAAGAAGGGCTTAGCCATGAAGAAGCCGAGAAAAGGCTGAAACAGTACGGCCTTAACCAGCTAGAAGAAAAAAAAAGAGTACACCCCTTCCACATATTCTTGAAACAGTTCAAAGACCCTATAATAATGATACTACTAGCGGCAATAATAATATCGCTTATAGCACAGGAAACTCTGGACGCAATAGTAATAACAGCAATACTAATTCTCAACGCGGTAATAGGATTCTCACAAGAATACAAGGCAGAAAAATCCATACAACTCCTAAAACAGATGAGCACACCAAAAGCTGTAGTGATAAGAGAAGGCAAAGAACAAGTAATAGAAACCAAACTATTAGTACCAGGAGACGTGATAATAGTAGAAGCAGGCGACAAAGTGCCAGCAGACTCTAGGATAGTAGGCCTCGCAGAAGTACACGTAAACGAGTCGATGCTCACAGGAGAATCAGTCCCTGTAAAGAAAAGCTTAGCATCTATAAAAAAAGAAACGCCATTAGCTGAGAGGAAAAACATGCAATACTCACGAACAATACTTACTAATGGAAGGGCGAAAGCAGTAGTGACAGAAACGGGAATGAACACGCAACTAGGAAAAATAGCTGAACTAGTCCAAGAAGTGAAAGAAGTTAGCACACCATTGCAAATAAGGCTGAAAAAATTAGGGGTAAAGCTAGGCATAATAACCATGATAATATGCGCAGCAGTATTCTTGATAGGCCTGTTAAAACAAATACCATTCATCACTATACTATTAACAACAATAAGCTTGGCAGTAGCAGTAATACCTGAAGGCTTGCCAGCAGTAGTCACGATAGCATTAGCCATAGGCGTACAGAAGATGCTGAAAAGAAACGCGTTGATAAGAGATCTTAAAGCAGTAGAAACACTAGGCTCAGTAACGACAATTTGCACGGACAAGACGGGAACGATAACCAAGAACGAGATGACTGTAACAGAAATCTTTGCCAACAACGAAATGATAACCGTAACAGGGCACGGCTACGACATCAAAGGAGAATTCCTCATAGGCAAAAAACCTGCAGACTTGAAAAAGATAGAAATGCTGCTGAAAGCTGCTGCTTCGTGCAACAACGCAACTTTAAGCTTCGGAGACCCTACAGAAATAGCATTAATAGTAGTCGCAAAAAAAGCAGGAATAGAAAAAGAAGAAAGGATAGGCGAAGTGCCTTTTGATTCTGTAAAAAAATACATGATCACCAAGCACGAAAACAGCAGGGAATATATAAAAGGTGCTCCTGAAAAAGTGTTAGAACTATGCGACTATATACAGGTAAATAATAAAATAAAAAAAATTACGCAAAATGACAAACAGCTCTTTCTGAAAAAAAACATGGAAATGGCCTCAAAAGCTCTAAGAGTTTTAGCCATGGCATACAAGAAAGAAAACAAAACCGTACTAACAGGGCTTGCAGGAATGATGGATCCTCCAAGGAAAGAAGTCTTCGAAGCATTAGAACTGTGCAGAAAAGCAGGAATAAGAGTGGTAATGATAACAGGAGACAATGCAGTAACAGCACGAGCAGTGGCAGAAAAAATAGGTCTGAACGGAAAAGCGATGGAAGGAATAGAACTAGACAAGATAACAGACGAAGAGCTGAAACGAGTAGTAAAAGAGATAACGATATACGCAAGAGTAAACCCTTCCCACAAAGTAAAAATCTTAAAAGCATTACAAGCTAACGGAGAAGTAGTAGCAATGACAGGAGACGGAGTAAACGACGCTCCTGCGCTGAAAGGGGCAGATGTAGGAGTAGCCATGGCCATAAAAGGAACGGATGTTTCCAGAGAAGCATCAGACATGATATTAACAGATGATAACTTTGCTTCTGTAGTATCAGCAGTAAAAGAAGGGAGAATAATCTATGACAACATCAAAAAGTTCGTAAAATTCTTATTATCAGCAAACTTCGGCGAAATAGCAGTCATA
>JAUYDG010000152.1 GCA_030691925.1 Nanobdellota archaeon | reverse complement strand
AAGAATTTTCGGATAAGGCTATAAGCCTAAAATTTTGAACGTATAAGCTTAAACGAATTTTCTCTCCAATGTCCAGTTGTTTCACTTCAAAAATCCGGAAAATCTTCCAAAGTCTTATTGGTTTCAGGTCCCGATTATGGGATGAAAAAGCCCCGATAACGAAACGGAAAAGCCCCGATTATGCAAACAGAAACGGGTCCCGCGATTACAACAGTGCAAGAACAAGGATTTTAGGCTGGAAAGCTTCTGCATCCAAAATTCTAGAGGCCAAGCGGGTATTATGCCAAGTAAAAAATAAAATCTTTCCGAAACATTTAAAATCCAAAAAAACACTAAAAAAACTAGTTTCACCCCCATAGCAAGCTGATGGGGTATTTGAAAGGATAAATAGCCTTATTTTAAAACATAAAGAACGGCGTTTTAAATGATCTACAGAAAAGAGCTGAAGCTAAGGACACGTAAAAGAAACGAGATATATGACATAACTGACGAGATAAACTGCACAATCGCAGAGTCAGGGATAAAAGAAGGGATAATTCTTATACAGTCCAAACACGCAACAACAGGGCTGATAGTAAACGAAAACGAGCCAAACGCCTTAGAAGATATAATAAAGCATCTCGAAACAGAAGCGCCTTTCAATAAAGGCTACAATCATGACAAGCCAGAGCTAAGGAAAGACTGCCCGGAAGACGAACCATTGAACTGTGACAGCCACATAAAAGCTACATGCTACTCGCAAAGCTCAATAGCCTGGAGCGTACACAAAGGAAGCCTAGAGCTTGGAAGATACCAAAGGGTCCTGTTCCAAGAATTCGACGGACCATGCCCAAGAAAACACAAAACAGTAAGAAAATACCTGGTAAAAATCCTTGGCGAATAACCTAAAATTATTTAAACAAAACGAGACTAGTTCTTAATTATGGCCATAGCAAAAGACGTACCACTATCAGAGCTCACCCTAAGAAGGTACGAGAAGCCTTACGAGATGCCAAAAAGGGAGCTAATAAGGAGGCTGTGCCTCTCAATCGGGCTCCTTCAGCCAGGAGACTCAAGGGATGTCATAGTCGATGTGCTCTATGTAATGCTAGAATCAAGATCAAAAAAAGAATTTCTAGATTCTGAAAAAATACAAAAAGAAGTGATAGACCTAAGGAAGGAAAACAAACTGCAATTAAAAGGGATAGCGCCGTCGAACATCAGAAGGCAGCTGAAAAGGCTAAAAGACTTATACCTGATAGAAAGCGTAAACAACGAGTACAGGATAACAGAATTCAGCGAACTGGAAGAAATATTCAGTGAGAGAATAGAAAAATTTATGCTGCCAAACATCCTGGACAGGGTAAAAGAATACTTCAAAGCTGTAAAATGATATATGAACCGGCGGAAGACTCTTTCTTGCTGCAAAAATACGTAAGAAAATACGCCGGAGGAAAAGTTCTGGATGTAGGCACAGGCTTAGGCATACAAGCAATAACGGCACTAGAAAAAACAAAAGATGTACTAGCAGTAGATATTAATCCGGAAGCGGTGAAACTGTTAAAAGAAAAAGGCATCAAAGCAAAGGTCTCTAATCTGTTCTCTAACGTGAAAGGAAAATTCAACCTAATAATATTCAACCCCCCATACTTGCCGGAAGACAAGCGAGAGCCTAAAGATTCTGCAAGGGCGACAACCGGCGGAAAAAAAGGATACGAATTAATAGAAAAATTCTTGAAACAGGCAAAAAGCTTCCTGAAAAAAGAAGGAAGAATCTTAATGGTCTGTAGCTCGTTAACTGGAGATGTAGAAAAACTCTTCAAAAAATACGGCTACAAATCAAAAAAATTAGAGGAAGAAAAATATTTCTTTGAAAAAATATACGTTTACCTCCTTCAAAGGTAAACATACCTGCCTATCCTCGGCCTTTTTTTCACGTTGTAATTATTCGTATCATAATCCCTTTCCACATCAACCAGCTGCAGCTTCTTCACAGCGTCTTCCAGGTCAACAAGCGCTATCTTGCTGTCCCTTACGCTTACCATGCGGCCATACTTTTGATAGTATATCGCCTCTACAGCAGCCGCGCCAAAATAGAGGCCCATCGCCCGGTCCTTCTCTGAAGGGGCACCGCCTCTTTGCAAATGGCTAAGCACCACGCACCTCGTCTCCAAGCCAGTGCCTTTCTCTATCTCTTTAGCCAAATAATCCCCGACACCGCCCAGCCTTACATGCCCGAACTCATCGACGTCCTTGTCCAAAAGAACTTCATGCGCATTCTTAGGCTTAGCGCCTTCAGAAACCACGACTATGCTGTACCTTTTACCCGTTCTCTTATCCCTTTTCAGAAGAGAGTTAACCTTTTCGATGTTAAAATCGTGCTCAGGAATGAGTATCATATCAGCCCCACCGACAAGCCCGCCGACTAAAGCCAAGTGGCCCGCATGCCTGCCCATGGTCTCAACCACGAATATCCGCTCGTGCGACTCAGCAGTCGTCCTTATGCATTCTATCTCTTCCATTATTTTCTTAACAGCACTATCGAATCCGAGGGTGTAATCCGTTTCTGACAAGTCCCGGTCTATAGTCTTAGGGATGCCCACTATTGGGAAGTTATATTTTTTGTACAGCCTGGCAGCTACGCCAAGCGTATCTTCCCCGCCTATCGCCACGATAGCGTCCAATCCCAGCCTTTTGATGTTTCTTATCAGCTTCTTCTCTGTACTTTCAGATTTGAAAGGGTTAGTCCTAGAAGTCCCCAAAATAGTCCCCCCAAGCCTGTCAAGTGTCCTAACATCATTAGGAGTTAAGCATTGTATGTAATTCTTTTCTATTTTATTCTCTATAAGGCCTTTCCAGCCTTTCTTCACACCGAGGACACTATACTCTAATTGATGCGCCTCATTAACAACGGCCTTTATCGCAGGATTCAAACCTGGACAATCCCCTCCGCCTGTCAAAACTCCAATCTTTTTCATCTTGATATCCTATACCGACATTCTTACTGGAGAAGCTCTACCTTCTTGCCATTTAGTAACTTTTTTATTCGATCGCTAAGCTTCTCTTCACCATAAGATTCTTTAACATTTTTCTTCTGCTCGCACAACAGCTGGCTGTAACTCTTTTTCTCAACCTTATGCATCCTGCCTTTTAGCAAAACATCCTTTCCAAGCTTGCTCTTGGCATAGTCCTTCGCGATAGCATACCTTAAATTAGAAGATATTCCAGAAAAAAGATATTCATCAAAAAACTTTATGTCAAGAGAACCGCCCATATACTCCTTTTCCAATTGAAGCAGATTCTTGCCCTTGTTCAAAGGATTCTGAGTAGGGCAGGCGCTTATTACTTCAACCACAGAAGTGCCTTTGTGCTCAAAAGCCTCGTATAATATCCCCCTCAACAGCTTGGACTCTTTCGGATAGCTTGATACCCTGGCAACAAAAGTAGCTCCAGACCCTATCGCAAGGGACACAACATCCCAAGGCTCTTCCAAATTTCCATAGGGAGCCGAGATAGTCTTCAAGCCTTGCCCGGTAGTAGGGGCAGTCTGTCCGCTGGTCATAGCGTAAATGCCATTATTCAAGATAAGATAAGTCACGTCAGCATTGCTGTGGCAAAGGTTCTCAAAATTAGACCTTCCTATAGCAATAGCGTCACCATCACCGCTAACAACATAAACCAGACCTTTCTTCTTATTGATCTCACGCATCAAAGCAACACCCTGCGCAAGATTCGGGGCATTGCCATGAGTAGTATGTACTGTCACCAAGTCCTGCCAAACAGTAAACCTGCCAGAACAGCCTATGCCAGAAATTCCTATCACATCATCCTTAGACAAATCATACTTGTTCATATACTCTGAAAGCGCAGACAAGAACTGCTTCCTAAAATTAAAATACCCGCAGACTTTACCTCCGCCGGCACACCAAGTCTCAGGCGCTTCCCTCACCAAATCCTTATCCTCAATCATAAGCAATCCTCCAGACTATCAGGGTACATCGGGAAACCATCCCACTTGTTAAAAGCCACAACATCACCCTTGAAATACTGCCTTACCTTATTAGCCAATTGCCCCCTTTCTTCATGAACCCTTACACCGCGGTTATTCTCAGGAACATAAACCTTCTTGACATTTAGGTTATTCAACTGCTTGATGATAGAAACAGGGTAAGGATAAACACTCCTCAAAGCTACCAACCCTTTTTTGCCTAAAACTTTCTTAACAACAGGCGCAGTCTCCCCATAGCAGATGTAAACCTCTTCAGGAGCGGATTTTATAACTGCCGGCTCAAACTTTACATTTTTGAACATGCTGTAAGGCAAGTCTCTGCGACTGTAAGGGCTCCACTTATCGTCAACGCTGATATTAGTAAACTCCGCCATGCTCAGGCTGTCATAATCCTCTTCAAAACGCCTGAACCTATCATTAAGCCAGTAGACAGCAGCCTTATTGCTGGGCAAACCATTCTCACCGCAAGCGCTTCCTGTCCTATGGCCTCTGCACGTCTTAGCAAGATCAAACTTTTTCTCATAAAAATTCCTAGCATCAATCTGCACTACGTTCTTCCTCTGCGCGACTTCTTTGCTGGAATTGACAATAACACCGATGCTATAGCTCCAGGCCAGCTTGAAAGCAAGATTCATAATCTCATAAGTCTCCTGAGCAGTCGAAGGAGTAAGAACAATTATAGGGTGGTCGCCATGGCCTCCGTAAACAGCACTGAACAAATCGCTAGCCTGGGTCAAAGTTGCCAAGCCAGTACTCGGGCCGCCACGTTGGACATTATAAATAACAAAAGGAGTCTTCGAAGCTGCAGCCCAGTTAATCTGCTCCAGCATCCTATCCAAGCCAGGGCCGCTAGTCGCAGTCCAAGCCTTGCCGCCAGCAACGTTCGCTCCGAGCATAACACCAACAGCATGCTCTTCAGAGCTGCCCTGGACAAAACCAGCCTGGTCCACTAACTGATAAATCTCGCTCCACGAATGCATAGCCTCACTAGAAGGGGTTATAGGATAACCTGCAAAAAAATTAGCGCCAGCAGCCAAGACACCATAAACAGCAGCCTCGTTGCCCATCAGGTAATACAGGTCCCGAAAAACAATCTCACGCTTATTTTTGAAGTCTAACACGTCTGAAACTTCAAAATCAACAGCATCAAACCCCTTAATGACTTCGCTAACATCGCCTTTGTACTTTTTTTCCAAAAGCATCTCCAACCTTGACTTGTCAGCGGAATTAACACCTAAAAGCTTTAACGTAGCACCCATAGCGGCAGTATTAGTAAAATTACTCTTAGATATATGCTTTAAATCAAGCCCTACAGCCTTCTTAGGCTTTTTCGGAAGCACATCAAGATTTACCTCTTTAGAATCGTACACGAGAACGGTATTACCCCCTATCCTTGACTGAGTATAAAGCAATCCCTCCTGGCTTAAAGCAACTAAAAAATCAGCATAATAATTCTGGCAGTCACCATCAATGACAACATCCCCGCCCATAGCGCCTTTCCTAGGAGAAGACTCGTAGAACTGGCTGGAGCTCACGTGCATACCTAAAGACAGAGGGATGGAAGGAAAAGTATCAGTAATAGTCTTAATACCCTGGCTTGCACTGCCGACAAACAGGATAGTCTTTGACATAATCCCAGTGATTTTAATCCCGTTTATAAAACTTTTTGATAAAAAACTAAAAATAGAAAAGCTTAAAAGTACAGCTAAAAACATGCTTGGGTATGTTAAAAATAATAGAAAAAGCAACAAACCCTGAAGAATTCGTAGGGATATGCAAAAAATACCACGTAATGCCTATACCCCAGCCAACTATGGTATTCTCGCAGATAGTCGAAAAGCTTTACGAAAAAAACAGCGAGGATAACTATGCGATAGGCAACGGCGAAACCGGCATTGAAATATTATGCTACAGCGATAAAAAAGAGCTTGTTAACTATTGCAAGAAAAACAATATTGAGATGCTTAGCTTGGTAAACAAAGACGGCTCCGCCAGGTGTGGAAGGCTGGAGCACTTCTTACACGACTAAATAACCCTTAGAAAACCTTTTTAATATGCGTACCTAACATGTAAGGTATGTGGCATTTAAAATTTAAGGCAAAACACAACGATTGCATTTACGCCCCAAAAATAATGGAGCTAGCTATAAACACGTTCTTCTACCCTTTAGGAAGCTACAAAAAAGGCAGATACATTTTTTCTTCTCTGATCCAGATTGTGAATGGTGATGAGAAAAAAATAAGAGCTTACGAGAAATACCTTAAAAAACATAAATTAATAGCACAAGTAGAAAGAGTGGGCAACATAATTTTTTCTCTATCTAAACACGGCATAAAACAAGTAGAATACACGGCATTATACAATCCAGAACTGTTCTATCCTGTTCCCGGCAATTACAACGAGGAAGGGTTTGAAATATGGAGTATCGCTTCATGGAATAGAGCGGCCTTAGAAAATGTCATAAAACTGATAAAGAATGCAAAGGCTACAACCTATTTTGAAATCCTAAAATTAAAAAAAGAGATAATAAAAGAGATATACCTGCCGAAACTGTTTCCAAAACTAAGCGAGAAACAGCAGGAAGCATTCAACCTAGCGGTCAAAAATGGGTATTATAAAATTCCAAAAGGAATAACGCTAGAAAAATTAGCCAAGATAATGAAAATCTCTAAGCCAACATTACAGGAGCATTTAAGGAAAGCTGAGAGCAAATTAATACCCCTTTTTAATAAAAAACCCTAACATGTTAGGGTAAAATTATTTATCCAAAACCTTAGAGTTACTTCTAAAGCAGTCAAAATGAAAATACCTCAGATATTCATACCTAGCAAGAATCTGGAAGGAAAGACAGGCGAATTACTGAAAGAGGAAATGAAAGCTGATTTAAACAATGAGAGGTATAGATTAGGACTAGAAAATCTGCTGTCAGACGTAAAAGAGTCTACTTATTTCCCTACGCTTATAGATAATATAGCCAAATTACCCAAATTATTAAGGGCAGTTGATTTCTTACTAGACAAAGGACAAAATCAATATCGTTTCTCTGTGTTCAGCCCAAATTCTGTAAGATTTCTGGAACAATTTGAAGATGTCCTAAAAATATCAGATAAACTAAACTCCAATTCAGACCTCGGGGAGTTATGCTTAATCCACAAGAGAGAACTGCTGAGCGAAGAATCCGTGTTTTATAGTGCGATAAATTATGCAAGGAACTACCTTGACATCTTAAAAAGTGTTATGAAATTTGCATTGAACCAACAAATAGACCCAAGCCGTTTTTATTATAAACTCGAAAGCTTATACAACATTTTGTTTCCTAAAATCAAAATAAAAAGGGAAAGCAAGGCAACACCTGAAGACATGAGAAAGAGGCTCGCATTAGCCCCTTTCTTAGACGGCGCCTACGATGAGGGCTTTGCACAAGGCTTAAGATTACTGAAACATTTCTATGACTACGGCTGTAACCCTATGCTTTACTACCTGGAAGGGGGCTTTGTACAATGTGATCCTATCGAATACCTATTGGAATGCCTGCCAAAGGGCTTTTGCAGGGACTGGTTCAGACAAGCTCTTCAGACTCCTGCAACAAAAAACAAAAACTAAATATTTATAAACCCCTAAAAATCCTTATCAGACTAATAACCCGATATCACTACAGAAATGTAGGAGGGCTTCAAATGAACAAAGAAGACATTCTAAACGCCATAAAAAAAGCTCGTGAATCGAGCAAGAAAAGAAAATTCAGCCAGACATTTGACTTAGTCATAAATCTCTGCAACCTGAACCTAAAAATCCCTGAAGAGAACATAAACACTTTCATAATCCTGCCGCAAGGCAAAGGAAAAAAATCAAAGATATGCGCACTGGTTGACAAAGAGCTGGCAACACAAGCAAAATCAGTCTGTGACAAAACAATAACCAAAGACGAATTCCCGCACTACACCGAGAAAAAGGTGTTAAGAAAACTAGCAAACGAATACGACTACTTCCTAGCACAGGCAAACCTCATGGTAGACGTAGCAAAATTCTTCGGAAAAGTCTTCGGGCCAAGAGGAAAAATGCCGTCACCAAAAGCAGGCTGCATAGTCCCACCAAACATGGACCTAAAGATGGTGTACAACAAGCTCCAAAAAACAGTAAGGCTGCAGACAAAAAACGAGCAAGCAGTAAAATGCCCGATAGGAACAGAAGACATGGCAGACGAACAGCTGCAGGAAAACATCTCAACAGTCTATAACTCTGTAGTCGGCATGCTGCCAAAAGACGTGCAAAACATCAAAAACATGATGCTAAAACTGACAATGGGATCCCCAGTGCTGGTAAAAGAAGAACAAAAAGCCAAGGAAAAAGCGGCTAAAACAAAAACTAAAACAAAAAAAGCGATAAAAGAAGAAAAAAAGGAAAAATAAAATGCCTGAGAAAGGAGCCAGAAAAATACCGGAATGGAAGAAGGAAGAAGTAAAAGACATAATCAAGCTAACAAACGACTTCCCGATATTCGGACTGGTAGACATGGAAAACCTTCCAGCTTTACAGCTGCAAAGAATGAGGATAAAACTGAAGGATACACTTACGCTCAAGATGACCAAGAAAAGGCTGATAAGGCTGGCATTGCAGCAGCTAAAAGACAAACCGGGCATAGACGAGGTGATAGAATCCATGAGAGGAATGCCTGCACTGATATTCACAAAAGAAAACCCGTTCAAGCTCTGCAAAGCACTAGCATCAAACAAATCAAAAGCATCAGCAAAACCCGGGCAAATAGCGCCCAGAGACATAATAATCCCCGCCGGGCCGACGCAATTCACGCCCGGGCCGATAATCAGCGAACTGGCACAAGCAGGGATAAAAACCAAAGTGGAAGAAGGAAAACTATCAGTAGTATCAGATGTGGTACTCGTAAAGGAAGGCGGAAAAATAACGCCTAAGCAAGCGGACCTGCTGTCAAGATTCGGGATAGAGCCGATGGAAGTAGGGCTGAATATAGTCTTAGTCTACGAAAATGGGATAATCTACCCTAGATCTGTGCTGGAGATAGACGAACGGGTATACATCGGGAACTTAATGCTGGCAAGCGCAGAAAGCATAGCGCTATCCATGGAAATAGGTTACATCACACCAGACAACGTAATGGTAATGATTCGAAAAGCTTACAGGGAAACAAAAGCGCTGGCGAGCTCCGCAAACATACCGGAAGAGAAAGAAGAGGAGTTCAAAGAAGCGTTCAGGACAGAAAAAGGGCCTACAGCAGCAGAAGTACTGAAAGAAGTGGAAGAAGAGCAAAAAAAAAGAAGAAAACAAGGGATAATCAAAACATCATGATATTTATCGGGAGGTAAAATAACAATGGAAC
>JAUYDG010000137.1 GCA_030691925.1 Nanobdellota archaeon | reverse complement strand
TGTATCGGCGGCTGCTCATTATTATTGGATTGCTCAAAATTGAATTGTAATCTATCTGAGATTTTGTTTAATAAACAAGATAAATATTGAACTCTTGATAACGGTTTAAGCCATTTCATCAGTCTGAATAAAAGAAAATATAGAAATACTGTTATTAAAATTATTAAAGCGATAAATATCCATTTCAATACGTTTGGAGAAATATAATTGAATATAGCCGAGTTAGGTTGCATATTCTTGATAGTATTAGGTATATATTTTGTTATACTCAAAAGCAGACCAATTAATGAACCATAAACAACAAATACCATTAAATCTGCGACATACATGCCTATAGAACATTTAAATAAGTTTGATTCTTGAATGTTACACCATTTGTAAAACTCTTCTTTTTTCATACCCTTTTTATATTCGTTACCCTTTTTAAATATTTGTTGATTGGGCTCTGTCAAATAGTGGGGTGTTTTGAGACAGTTTAAGTTTGGTGTCAAATTAGGGTGTTAAGGTATACTTCTCTTTAAGAAACATCTTATTTCGGGTGTAGACCCCGCTAATCCTAATTGTGCGTGCATAGGTATTACATCTACTAATTCCCAACCGTCTTTTCCTAATTCATTCAATTCTTCATTCCATTTATCTAAAGCCTTATTTTGCATTACGGTTCCTGTTCGTAGTTTTATTACCTTATACTGCCATTTCATTTTTTACCCCTTTAATTTTTTGTTTTATTCTACCCCTTTCCCTTCTTGTTTTATTTTTTCTATTTCTTTCAACATTTGAAATTTTACACCATCTGATATTAGTTCAGACAATTGTTCTAAGGTTAAAGGATTAAATTTATGCCCTTCATATTTCCCAATTGTTACATAAAAATTACCTTTGCTTCCTTCGATTTTGTCAAGGTCTGTTCTTTTATCTGCTAATAGTACCATTTTTATTATCCTCCTTTAATGCTTGTTTTAGTATGCTTAACCATCGGTTATTGTTTAGATTTATGAATTAGAATTCTATTTATAAGCCTTTTTATAAATTAGTTTCACAAATAAAACAAAGATAATCGGCGGTGTCATCATCAAGAGAGTTTCCCAATAGAAGCCCAGTCTAAAAAGGTTTAGGAAGTCATTCGCAGTTTTTGTGAAATACGCTATAGGTATGCTAAGGATGTTTGCGAAATAATCTAAACATGGGGGTATTGAGATTAGGAGTATATACTTTCTTCTGAGGAGTAAATACACGAAGATAACCAAGGCTAGTAGGGCGGTGGTTAAAACATAAGGGGTCATAGCTATGATAAAATAATGACTTCTGAGGATAAGTTCTGTATTCAAATGGATTTTTGTGGGTAAGCATAACCAACAGATTGTAGAGTCATACCCCAAAAAACTTGGCAGGATAATAGTGTAGCAATTCATGTAATCCTAAATACGCATAAAATCCGATAAAAAGGCAAATGACAAGTCTCCACCTTTGCTTTAAAAAAATAATCAATCTTTCATCCCATCTCATCACACTATTCCAGCACATAGAAAAAATATCCCCGAAGCCCTTATTCTTGTTTCTCATCATCCAAGCTTATTATACGCAACTTATAAATTTTTATAAATTTCGGCTTATTAACCAAACTTTAATTTTTTCACTACCAATTATTAAAATGCCAATAGTGAATATTGCCCCCGCCCATATATGAGAATTTGAGTTATCTATTTTGAGAACATAATGCGCGCAAATAAACAACAAAGTGTATATTGCTAATAATAAGACTATCCTTGAAATTATTCTGAATAAACGGCTTGATAGTAAAGTTTTGAGAGTATTCATAAACGAATGATATACTACTTTATACTTCGGGGTTGGTTTTTTATAAGCGGTTTTTAGAAAATTAATCCCTTGCTCTAAATTTGAATCCTCTACATTTTTTATTAAAATTTCTAATTTTTTAAGGGCCTCATCTTTTTGCCCCAGTACGGGTTTTATTAATAAAGGGTTAAGATAATAGTCCGCAAATTCTTTTAATCTTTTATTGAATTCATCAAAAATTTGTGTTTCTTTAAATCCGGATACATGGGGAGGTCTTATTATGTCTTTAAGTTTATCCAAGGCCAAAGAGGTCTTAATATTAATCCATACTTTGTTTGGATTTGTTAAATAATCATCAAAATCTACTTCTAAAAAATATAAACACACAAGAATTTTTTCTCTATAATTTAATTTCCATTTTATATTAAAACACAGGATTGATAATAAAGATAAGCATATAATCATCCCAATTAGGTAGGGATATAAAAAAATAGGAAATTTATGTCTATTCCCAATCCACAGAACAAAGGTGATTAGAATTATGCTCAATATAATGGTTATACCAAAACTTACTACTCTTTTGGTTTTTGTTTTCTTATATTTTTCAAGAATAATGTCTTTTTCTTTACTTTTGTACATAGTCAAACTTGGGTAATAAAAAGAAGGTATAAAAGTCTTACGTATAAGCCTTACTTACGTGCACTTTGGTAACGATTAACCTTACATTAAGGATTTACATAAACCACAAAATCAATTTCTACCGTAACATTTATAAATCCCTAAAATCCTAAAAATTCTCAACCCTACTGATAAAAACGAAATAGGCTCAGCGTTGGGCTTATTTAATAAGATACAGCCGTCTGATTCTGAAAGGCGAGTGCAACCAGATGTCTTTAGGTTGCTGCTTGAAGAAAAATTTTCAGGCATGTAAGAAAAGGATTTGATATAAAATGGGAAATATACGTAATCCGAGACGGGGAAGCATGCAGTTTTGGCCGAGATGCAGAGCTAGAAGGCCCTATGCGCGGATAAAGATATGGTCTAATATTAATGAGACCAAGCTTTTAG
Organism: Nanobdellota archaeon; assembly: GCA_030691925.1. GTDB lineage: Archaea > Nanobdellota > Nanobdellia > SCGC-AAA011-G17 > VGLX01 > VGLX01. The sequence goes on along the minus strand of JAUYDG010000137.1, from coordinate 6,279 downwards.
GCTTCGCCGGCTACAAGGCAGGCATGACTCACGTTATGGTTGATGATAATTCTCCTAACTCAATGACAAAAGGGGAGACAATATTTTGTCCTGTCACCATCATCGAATGCCCTCCTTTAAGGCCTTATTCTCTGAGATTCTACAAAAAAACTGTTAACGGCCACAAGCTCGTTTCTGAGATCTTTGCAAAAAACTTTGACAAGCACATAAGAAGGAAAGTAATCCCTTCGAAGAAGGAAGGGAAGCAGCCGGAGGATTTCGATATCGTAAGGCTCGCAGTTTACACCCAGCCTAACATGGTTAGTCTGAAGAAGACGCCTGAGCTGTTCGAGCTCGGCATAGGCGGAAAGGACGTAAAGGAAAAGGCGGCTTACGCATTAGGGCTGTTAGACAAGGAGATAAAGGTGACGGATGTTCTCAAGGAGGGCCAGTTCGTCGATACTCATTCAGTGTCAAAAGCAAAAGGCACTCAGGGTCCTGTAAAAAGGTTCGGTGTCAGGATAAGGCAGCACAAGGCGGAAAAGACCAAGAGAGGTCCTGCCACTTTGGGTTCGTGGCACCCGAACAGGGTGGACTTCAGGGTAGCCCATGCCGGCAAGATGGGATTCCACCTCAGGACTGAGCACAACAAGCTGGTCGTAAAGATAGGTAATGATCCAAAAGAAATAGCAGTCAAAGGCGGGTTCCTGAACTACGGCGTAGTCAAGAACGAGTACGTTATGGTCAAAGGTTCTGTTGCAGGAACCAGGAAGAGGCTTATCACGCTCACAGAGCCCACCCGGGCATTGGTGAAGCCGCCTCAATACACGATAGATTCGATAAGCTTAAGCTCTAAACAATGAAAGCAGACGTTTTAAACATACAAGGAGAGAAGGTAAGGAGCGTAGAGCTTCCTGAGCAGTTCGGCGAAGAGATAAGGCCGGATGTCGTCAAGAGGGCGGTCTTGGCTATTCAAGCTAACAGGAGGCATCCGTACGGCGCATATCCTAGGGCCGGCAAGAGGTACTCTGCCAAGCTTTCAAGAAGAAGAAGAAAATACAAGACGTCTTATGGTCATGGTATATCAAGAGTCCCGAGAAAGATAATGTCAAGAAGGGGAAGGAACTTTTTCTGGGTAGGCGCATTGGCTCCGAACACTGTTGGAGGAAGAAGGTCACATCCGCCAAAGGCAGAAAAGGTATGGTCACAAAAGGTCAACACCAAAGAAAGGAGGTTGGCTATAAGGTCAGCGTTATCGGCTACCTGCCTGAAGGAGTTCGTGGAAAAGAACGGCCACCTCTTCAAGCAAGTGCCTATCATAATAGAGTCCGACTTTGAAGACATCAAAAGGACAAATGAAGTCAAGAGCATCCTCCTGAACTTAGGCTTGGACAGGGAGCTTGAAAGGTCGTCTGTTAAAAAAATAAGGCCTGGCAAAGGAAGGATGAGGGGAAGGAAGTACAAGACGAGAAAAGGCCCTTTGATAGTCGTTTCGAAGATATGCTCTTTGCAGCAGTCTGCAAAAAACATTCCAGGGATAGACGTGGCGCTTGTCGAGTCGCTCAATGCCGAACTGCTTGCCCCAGGATACGAGCCGGGAAGGCTTACCATATTCACGGACAAGGCGATAGAAAGGTTAGACAAGGAGAAGCTTTTCACAGGCATAAAAGTTGAGGAGAAGCCTGCTAAGGGAGGCAAGAGATGAAAGACGCTTACCAGATAGTCAAGCACCCTTTGGCGACGGAAAAGGCAGTAAGGCTGATGGAAGCCGAGAACAAGCTCATATTCATAGTAGACAAGAGCGCTACGAAACCAGAGATAAAAAAGGCGGTCCAGGACATGTTCAAGGTCAAGGTGGAAAGTGTAAACACCATGATAGACACCAAGGGCAGGAAAAAGGCTTACCTCAAGCTGTCTGCAGAGACTCCGGCCCTGGACGTAGCAACTCAGATGGGGCTAGTATAAGATGGGAAAAAGGCTTATAACTCAGGCACGTGGAAAAGGGTCATTCACCTACAGGGCGTTTAGCCACAAGAATAGGGGAAAGATAGAGCACAGGAAGTATGATGATGTTGAGAAGAGCTCTTCTATCAATGGAAGAGTAGTTGACCTGGTGCACTGCCCTGGCCACTCGGCACCTCTTGCAAAGATTAAGTATGATAATAGTGAGGAAATACTGATAGCCGCTTCTTTGGGGATGAGGGTTAACGACACAGTCTCTTCAGGCGCGAAAGCGGTCATGAAGGCAGGCAACACGCTGCCTTTGAGGAGCATCCCGGAAGGGACGGAGGTATATAATGTAGAGTCCCATCCTGGCGACGGCGGTAAGTTTGCCAGAGTCTCAGGCGGCATAGCCATAGTCGTTTCTCAGATGGGCGACAAGACAGTAGTAAGGCTTCCGTCGAAGAAGCAGAAGGAGTTCTGCGCAGACTGCAGGGCGACTGTAGGCCTGATAGCAGGTGCAGGAAGAAATGAAAAGCCTTTCATGAAGGCAGGGAAGAGGTATCACCTGATGCGCGCTCGCAACAAATTATATCCACGAACCTCAGGCGTTGCCATGAACGCAGTAGATCATCCGTTCGGCAGCGGAAGAGGAAGGCACGTTGGCAAGTCCAAGATTCCTCCGGTAGGAGCTCCTCCTGGAAGGAATGTTGGTCTTATAAGAGCAAGGAGAACTGGAAGAAGGCGATAAAATGGTACAAAAAATATTCACGTTTCATGGGAAGACTGTCGAAGAGGTCAAGAAGATGGATTTGAAAGACTTCGCCAAGCTTATACCAGCAAGGCAAAGAAGGACTTTGACAAGGGGATTCACCGACGCTCAGAAAAAACTGCTGATAAAGGTAAAGAAGGCTAACGAAGGAAAGTACCAGAAAGTCATAAGGACCCACTGCAGGGACATAGTGATACTCCCTGAGATGATAGGGCTTAAGATACTCGTCTATAACGGGAAGGAATTCCTCCCTGTTGTTATCGCAGAAGACATGCTCGGCCACTACCTAGGCGAGATGACCGTCAACAGGAAGAGGGTAGAGCACTCAGCTCCTGGAGTGGGAGCTACTAAGTCAAGCGCTGCGTTCAGCGTCAAATAAAAATGGTATCAAAAGAAAGCACAGCAAAGGAAAACACTGCAAAGGTATGCGGAAGGGACCTTCCGGTCTCGACAAGGCACACTATCGAGATCTGCAATTCCATCAGGGGCAAGAGCCTTTTGGCGTCAAAAGCGTTTTTGGAAGACGTCATCGCCAAGAAGAGAGCAGTCCCTTTCACAAGGCACAAGAGGGATATCAGCCATAAATCACCAAGGGTTGGCCCTGGAAGGTACCCTGAAAAGTCTGCAGGCGAGGTGCTTAAGCTTTTAGAATCGTTAGAGGTTAACGCCCAGAACAAAGGGCTTGACACAGCAGCGTTGTACCTTAAGGAAGTGATCCCGAACAAGTCCGCAAACGTCTGGCATTACGGCAGGCAGAAAAGGACTAAGATGAAGTTTACGCACCTGTTCATGCTGGCAGAAGAAAGGGCTGAGAAGAAAGAAAAGAAGAAAAAGGAAACGAAGGCAGAGGTTAAAAAATGATTGAAAGGAAATTCGTATCAGACAAGCTCAGGGAATTTCAGGTTCAAGAATACGTGGCAGCTACTCTGAACAAGGCAGGCCACAGCAGGGTAGAGATAAAAAGGACTCCTTTGGGCGAGAAGATAATAATCTACACCACCAGGCCTGGGCTTATAGTCGGCAGGAAAGGGGAGAACATAAAGAGGCTTACAATCGTATTGAAAAAGAAGTTCAAGATGGAGAACCCTCAGATAGAAATAGGTGAGGTAGAAAACCCTCTTCTTGACCCGTGGGCCGTGGCAGACCAGATAGCCTACACTTTTGAAAGGTTTGGCACGAAAAGGTTCAAGTTCGTAGGTTATGATACTTTATCAAAAATACTTGCGGCCGGGGCAACCGGAGCTGAGATAGTTATAAGCGGAAAAGTCCCCAGCGCAAGGGCAAGGAGATGGAGGTTCTCAGGAGGGCATATGAAAAAGTCTGGCGACATAGCAGAGAACTACGTGCAGAAAGCGAAAGTGGTATCGCTGCTGAAGACAGGCATCGTCGGCATCAAGGTCTCGATACTGCCTCCAAGTGTGGTACTGCCTGACAGGATATACATCAAGGAAGGTAAAAAGCCGGAGATAAAAGTGGAGGAGCTGAAAGAGGTTCCTAAAGACATGAAAGAGATGGTCCAAGAAGAAAAAGAAGAGCCTGTAAAAGAAAAAAAGCCTGCTCCGAAGAAGGAGAAGGCTGAGAAAGGCAAGTCCACGAGGAAGAAGGAAGAATAAAGATGGCTATACTTACAAAAAACGATTTCAGGCAGATGAGCGAAACCCAGCTGGGTGAGAAACTGACTGATTTGAGAAAAGAGCTTATGAAGATGAACACCCAGATTTCGGCGGGCACAACGCCTGAGAGCCCTGGAAAGGTGAAGGAAGTCAAGAAGGTCATTGCAAGAATCATCACGGTCCTTAGCTTAAGGAAAAAAACTAGTAAAGAAAAAAAGGTTGAAAAAAAACCCGAGGAGGAAAAGAAAAAGCAATGAGTGAAGTTTGCCCCAAATGCGGGCTTCCAAAGGAACTTTGTGTCTGTGAGACCATAGCAAAAAAAGATCAGCAGATAAGGATAAAGATCGAGAAGAGGAAGTTCGGAAAGATCATAACCATCATTGAAGGCATCGATGAAAAAGACATCGACATCAAGGACTTGGCAAAAAGCCTTAAAAACAAGCTTGCCTGCGGTGGAACAGCGAAGGAAGGGAAGATAGAGCTTCAAGGCAATCATGTTCGGAAGGCAAAGGCGATTTTAGTCGCTTTAGGTTTTTCATCGGACACGATAAAGATAGGATAAAAATGAGAATACAGCCGGCTGACATCTTGAGGTCGGAGATAATCGGTTTGGAAGCCGAGGTGATCGACGCGGAAAACAAGTCCCTCATAGGATTGAGGGGTTTGGTAGTAGATGAGACAAAAAACATGCTGTCCATAGAGAAGGACGGCGTGGTAAAAAAGGTGGTAAAATCACAGGTCACGCTCAAGATCCTGTTCGAAGGTCAGGCCTTCCAGATTGATGGCAAAGTCCTCGTCGGCAGACCAGAAGACAGGCTGAAGAAGATAAGGAGAATAAAATGAAATCAAAGAACATCGGATTGAAAGTACCGGAGCCCAAGACGGGCTGTGAAGACAGGCACTGCCCTTTTCACGGTGATTTGAAAGTCCGAGGCAGGATATTCACAGGCAAAGTCATAAAGAGCGGCATGCGCAGGACCGTAACTGTCGAGTGGCCTAGGCTTTTCTATCTCGAGAAGTACGAGCGTTACGAAAAGAGAAGGTCAAGGGTAAAAGCCCACAATCCGGACTGCATCAACGCACAGGTGGATGATGAGGTTACGATCATAGAATCAAGGCCTATAAGCAAGATGAAGAACTTTGTCGTGGTAGAGGTTATAAAACATGAAAGCGGTACCAGCTAGAGTCACAAAAGCATTACAGCATGGAAGCTATTTAGACGTTTGCGATAATTCAGGAGCTAAACTACTTAAGATAATATCAGTAAAAAGATATAAAGGTGTGAAGAACAGGGTGCCGCGTGCAGGAGTAGCTGACCTGATACTCGCATCAGTTAAGTCAGGAAGGCCTGACATGAGGAAGCAGGTAGTATTTGCAGTAATCGTCAGGCAGAGAAAAGAGTACAGGAGGCTGGACGGCACGAGAATAAAGTTTGAGGACAACGCAGCCGTCGTGCTTAAGGACGCGAAAGGCAACCCGAAAGGGACTATATTCAAGGGAGTCATAGCTAAGGAGGCTGTCCAAAGGTGGGCGCCTCTGGCAAAAGTAGCTAAGATAGTCGCATAAAATGAAAAAATGGTCTAAGAGCTGGAAGTCAAGCAAGAAGCCGAAGAAGCAAAGGAAGTACGTGCACAACATGCCTTTGCATCTCCGCAACACCCTGATGTCCGCTACCCTTTCGAAGGAATTAAGGAAGAAGTACGGCAGGAGGAGCCTGTCTGTGAGGGAAGGCGACAAGGTAAAGATACTCAGGGGCCAGTTTAAGAAGAGAAGTGGCAAAGTCACCAAAGTGAGGCTTATCAAGATAAGGCTCAACATTGAGGGCATAGAAAACATTAAAAAAGACGGCTCCAAAGCCCCTTACCCTATACATCCGTCAAACGTCATGCTGACTGAGCTTAACCTGGACGACAAGAAGAGAAAGAAAGTATTGGAAAGGAAGAACAAAGGTGGGAAATAAAAAATGGTAAAAAG
>JAUYDG010000028.1 GCA_030691925.1 Nanobdellota archaeon | reverse complement strand
CGAAAGCCTGCCAAAACGAATGCAAGAAAACTCCCAGGTCTACCTGCCAAAAAAAGGCGCTTTAGGACCTGTCGGCTACTGTTCTGTACAAAAATTCAGCATCATAAGCATAGGCGTCTACCTGTACCCCTTTAATTATATTTACCACTACAAAGCCTCACGAGGGGTAATCACAAAGCCTTACAAGGAGAGCTTATGAAACTGCCCGAAACGTTCATACCAGAGAAGAATACCGACAAGAAAATAGAGCGGTGGCTAAAGAAAGAAGAACAAAAAAAGACAGAGGTTTTTGACTACTCCAAACAGTACATCCTCATCAAGAACATCCGCTGCACAGACGCGGACAACTGCATCATCGAGCAATACGGCGAGCTATTAGTAGCAAAAGAGTTTACCTTCCCAAAAAATAGCATAAAAGGCACGATCAATACTTACGATGCGATAAAAATGATGGAAAAAAGAGGCATGTTCCTCCCGAGCCTCGCCTTAACATGCAACATCCTAGCAGCCCTTTACGAAAACCGCAACAATGAAGCAGCTGATAAACTACTAAAAGGGTATTTTAACCGCAAGGATGACTATGAGTTCGTAGCGCAAAACACGGTTGTCGATTGGGAAAAAAATAAAGTGATCCATTATCCAAGAGACGATTATTTCCTTAACGGATATAGCGGAAAAAATGTCAACCAAAACAGAAAAGAGACCGTGCGGGCATTAAACCCTAAAGGCTTCCGCAACCTGGATCTTGAAGAAGCCGTATGTGTCAGCCCTTCTTTTGAAGATTACATCAAAAACTCCACCGGACTCCAGAATCCTGGCATATTAACAGAGATAAGCCGTTATTATGAGTCACGCTTATACCTCTGGGTTAACGACATGGCAAAAAATGACGGCAACATAGGCACCACCTGGATAGACCACGGGACAGAATCATTAAACATAAACCTGTTCAACTACCTAAGCGTCGGGGGCATTGCAAGGGGCGTGAAAAAGCCAGATAAAAGATGAAAATACCCCCAACATTTATACCCGACAAGAACCTGGAAGAAAAAACAGAACAATTGTTAAAAGAGAAAAAAATATCCTTCAAGCCCGAGGATTATGATTTTATTTACAAAAGATTATCTTCTTCCTTGTATGACTACATAAACCTAAAGTTAAACAGCTTGGATGGAATACTATGCATTTCTGACACTAAAGAAAACAGGTATGGATTAATAAAAGACATACTAGAAGAGATTATAGCCAGGCTAAACGTATCTTATAAATTGGAATTACTGAACTATTACGGAGAGCCAGAAGATAAAGATCTCTTCAACGAACTTAACAATGCAGTATCATACAAAATTCAAGACAAGTCTTCGATGTGTATAATCTACACAAGTGAGCGCATGACAGACGAGATAGCAAAAGATGTTACCAAATGGAGAATGCTTATGAGTAAAGCAAACGTAAGCATCTTAGTATAGCGAATAATTTTATAAACCCCCTCTTGTTAATAAAGATAAAATGCCAGAAGAAAAAGAACAGCAAGGAATAACCGTAAAGAAAGATGAAGACTTTTCAGAATGGTACACCCAAGTAGTTCAGAAAGCAGAGTTAGCAGACATAAGATTTGGCATCCAAGGCTTCATAGTTCATAGACCTTGGGGATTCTGGATCATAAGAAAGATTTACGAGTATTTAGAGAAAGAGTTTGAAGAACGAGGCCATATGCCCTATCTTTTTCCTGTAGCAGTAAAAGAAGAGAACCTCACTAAAGAAGCAGAGCATGCAGGTTTTATTCCAGAAGTTTTCTGGGTCACAGAAGCAGGAGACAAAAAAATAGAAGAAAGATTCGCCTTAAGACCAACAGGAGAAGCCCAGATTTACCCAATGTACTCCCTATGGTTTAGAAGCCATAACGATTTGCCTTTCAAAGCTTATCAGAGCAGGCATTTTGTTTACAGGAATGAAATGACCACAAGACCTTTTTTAAGAGGTCGAGAATTTTTATTTTTTGAATCCCATAATGTATTCAACACGCATAAGGAAGTTGAAGACCAGATTAAAGAGGATTTAAATATTTGCAAAAAAGTGATACAAGACAAGATAAAAATCCCCTTCTTATATTTCAAAAGACCACAATGGGACAAGTTCAAAGGTGCAGATTCTACTTATACTCCTGACACTTTGATGCCGGATGGGAAAAGGAACCAGTTAGCATCAACTCATGATTTGGGGAAAAACTTCTCAAAGGCGTATAAAATAAAAGTGCTGGGGAAAGATGGAAAAGAAGAATACGTATGGCAAACCTGCTTTGGCCCCGGAATATGGAGGATTATGGCTGCAATAATAGGCATCCACGGGGATGATAAGGGATTAATCCTGCCATTTGATATGGCTCCTTTACAAATAGTAATAATACCCATAAGGTTTGCTGGTAAAAAGGAAGAGTCTGAAAAAGTAACAAAAAAATGTAAAGAGTTAGAGGCAAACATAAAAGATTTAGGTTATAGGGTAAGGTTTGATGATAGCGAAGGAAGCCCCGGTTTTAAGTATAACAAGTGGGAATTATTCGGTGTGCCGTTAAGAATCGAGATAGGGCCTAAGGAATTAAGTGAAAAAACAGTTTCATTGGTATTACGGACAGA
>JAUYDG010000012.1 GCA_030691925.1 Nanobdellota archaeon | reverse complement strand
GTATAAAATATTTATGATTTTATCCAATCAGGTATATCAACATTTTCATAAGGACCATACTTAGATTCAAATATTCCATCACCATCCATATCATAAATGCCATAATCAACTGGAGATTTTTTATCGTGGTCTATAGTATATCCTAAAATTTTTCGTTCTTTTCCATTATCGTAACTAATTCTTGCTACTATCCCTCCGTCTTTGGTGTAGAATCTTTCTACGTATACTTTTGGTTCACTTTTTAGATACCCTCTTGCATAAGGTGTTAACCCTGTCAAGTCAGGTACTTGGTATCCTTCTGGGTTTACTTCTTGGGCTTCTGCTGTGCTCATGGTTATGCTTGGTAGTTTGCTTTCTAGTCCTTTAGAATCGTATTTTGGCGTAATGCCTCCTAATGTTAGCCCTCCTACTATTGCGGCTACCAGTCCTGCTTTTTGCCATAGCTTAAGATTTTTCATTTTGAAATAATCACCTCATTTCTTGCTTATTATACTGGTGTTAGGGATATATAAACCTTACGGTTTTGTAACTACTTTATAGTAACAATAAAGTTTATATAGTTGAACATGCCTAATAATGAAAGAGGTTTTGGAAAGAAAATGCCAATCTACGAATACAAAGTAAAACCAAAGTACCAAGGATGCGAGTATTGTAAAGACAGTTTCGAAATAAAGCAAAAAATAACAGACAGCCCTTTGGAAGAATGTCCAAAATGCCAGAGTCCGCTAGAGAAAATCGTAAGTTTGTTCAGCTTTAAAATAAACGGCTATAACGCAAAAAACGGCTATAGCCGCAAGTAAAATGTTAACAATAAAATGCCACTCGAAACCTACCAAACAGAAATAATAGAAAAGCTAGACAGGCTTGAAAGAGAGGGCAAAGGCAGAACATTCACGCTATGCAGCTTCTTCAACAGTTACAGCGAAAAAGTCACAGTAAAAGGATTCATAAAAGGTGAAAAGCCAAAAACGCTGATAACAGCATGCCACCATGCTAATGAATTATACGGGACTTACGACGGAATACTTGAATACGCTGAAAAAGGCAAAGAACCGGCAATACTCGTACCGGTAGTCGACGTAGAGAACTTCTGCCTCAACAAAGAAGCACTAGAAGAAATACTAAAAACTCACGGCAAAGAAATACTGGCCGATCTGATAAAAGACATGAGGGAAGGATGCTCCTACGATTCACCGCCTATGAAACGATGGAAATGCTGGGCCTACGGCACAGAAGAAGCGCCGCATGCAGTAAAAGCGCTGGAAGACATCATAAAAGGCATGCGATTCGTCATGGACATACACAACTGCGCCTTCAACCAATACCTGATAATAAGCGAACTTGGCAACAGGCGCGGAGAAGACAGGATCCTAGAAGCACTAAAAGACTCAGTATACGGCGCAGGAGGAACACTCTACGAAGGAGACGCCCCCAACTTCATGAGGGGCTCTGACATAGACGGAGTATACCAGCCAAGAATGCCAAATAGCATACTAAAATATGCATCACAAAAAGGCATAATAAACGCGGTCCTGGAAGTGCCGGTATTTGAATACAAACGCAATAGCATGCCATTAGCAGACTTCAAAAAACTAAGAGCACAAACAGCAAGCATAATCAGCGAAGCTGTAAAAGAAGCAGAACTTCTTTCTCCTTGAAAAATCAAGCATAAACTATATAAAAACCTGAAACCCTTTCTTAAACTATGAAACTTGAAAGAGCCAAAGGGACAAAAGACGTGCCTCCAGAAGAAGAAATAGCAAAGCAGAAAATAATCAGCATACTGAAAAGGACGTTCGAGCTCTACGGATTCTCGCCTTTAGAAACGCCGATAATTGAAAGGATGGAAACCTTAACAGCAAAATACGCAGGCGGCTCAGAAATAATGAAAGAAACCTTCAAGCTAACAGACCAGGGAGGAAGAGAATTAGGCCTAAGATTCGACCTCACAGTGCCATTGGCAAGGTTCGTAGCGATGAACCCACATCTCAAATTCCCTTTCAAAAGATACCAGATAGGCCTGGCATTCAGGGACGGCCCGATAAAACTGGGAAGATACAGGGAGTTCTGGCAGTGCGACGCAGACATAGTAGGCAGCAAAAGCATGCTAGCAGATGCAGAATGCATAAAGATGGCATTAGACTTCTTCAAAAAAACAGGAATAGACATAGTTATCGAAGTCAGCAACAGAAAAATACTCGACGGGATAATGGAATCATTAATGGTTCCGGAAAAGGAGAGGAACGGGATAATAATAGCGATAGACAAGCTCAAAAAAGTGCCATTGGAAGACATAAAAAAAGAGCTCATAATCAAAGGGATGTACGAGAAGCAGATAAACGAGATGTTCGAAATCTTCGACATGCAGGGAAGCAACGAAGAAAAAATAGCAAGGCTGAGAAGCATAATAACGAGCGCAACAGGTATAGAAGGCCTGGACGAGCTGGAACAATTATTAGCCTATGTGAAAAGCAAAAGCGTAACCTTCAAGCCGTCACTGGCAAGAGGCCTGGAATACTACACGGGCACAGTGTTCGAGATATTCATGAAAGACGAAACTATAAGGTCGTCACTCGCTGCTGGAGGAAGATGGGACAGCATGATAGGACAATTCATGGAAAATAACGAAACGCCGGCAGTAGGGATATCATTCGGCATAGACACCATAACAGACGCCTTAAAGCTAAAGAAAAAAATAATGCCAGTAAAAACCCTGACAAAAGCATACATAATACCGATAAGCACAGAAAAAGAAGCGACAAAACTGGCAGACAGGCTAAGGGAAGAAGGGATAAACACGGAAACAGACATCATGCAAAGGGGGGTAAGCAAAAACCTCGACTACGCCAACAGCCTGGAAATACCATTCGCGATATTCCTTGGCAAAGAAGAATTGAAGATCAAAAAGTACAAGCTCAGGGATATGAAAACAGGAAAAGAAAAACTGATGAACGAAAAAGACTTGATAAAAACATTAAAAAAATAAAAAAGCCTTATTACTTATTCTTCCCTTTGGCTGCCTTATTCAGACTTTTTATTTCATTATCAATCTTGCAGTAAAGAGTCCCTTCCTTAAAGTCTCCAGGCGTGCCAGGATTAAGGCCCATCGCAACTTCTATCGCCTCTTCAGGCGTTTCAACTGCGTAAACATGGAACTTTCCTGCCTTAACAGCCTCTGTAACGTCTTCTCTCAGCATAAGGTCTTTCACATTCGTCTTGGGTATCATAACGCCTTGCTCGCCGTTAAGCCCTTTGGCCTTGCAGATGTCATAGATCCCTTCGACCTTCTCGTTAACCCCGCCGATAGGCTGCACCTTACCAAGCTGGTTCAGCGAACCAGTCACTGCTATCCCCTGGTAGACCGGCTCTCCGCTTAAAGCTGACATCGTAACTATGAACTCTGCCAGTGTTGCGCTATCCCCGTCTATCCCGCCGTAAGACTGCTCGAACGCCAGCTTTATGTTCAAAGGGATGTTCTTATCCTGGCCGAACAGCCTTTCAAGATTCCCCTCGAGGATGTCTTCAGCCTTTTCTGCTATCTTTCCTGTTAACTTTGCACTTCTGTCCACGCTTATAACCCTTTTTTGCCCTAAAGACTTGACGCAAGTTATCCTTAATGGGCTGCCAAACCTTGCATCTTCTAAGCTGTACACTCCGATGCCGTTTATGCTGCCAGGCATGCTTTTATCAGTGTCTATGAATACGTCCCCATCGGTAATATACTCGTGAACTTTCTCTTCGCAAAGGCTATGCCTGTCCCTCTTGTCCACTATCGCTTTCTGCACGTGCTCTGCGCTTATGGCCTCGGAGCCTTTTACTTCAGTATCTGCTTCCTTAACAAGGTTCTTTATTTGGAGTAAGTTCAGCGCCATCAGCTTGTCCTGGCGCCCTGTCAACCTTGCAGAGTATTCAACTATCTTCGCCAGGCCTTCAGGCGTCATTCCTTTTAACCCTTCTTCCCTGCAGAACCTGCCTATTTTTTTAGCGTACTTTTCTCTCGTTTGTTTTGTATTCTCCGCAGTAGGGTCCAACTCTACCTTATGCTCGAAAGTTCGTTCAAATTTTAAGACGCCATCCTTAGAATAGGCTGTCAGCATCTGGTACAGGTCCTCCTTACCGCTAAGGATAACCCTTACATTTGAGCAGTCTATATTCCCGCTGGACTTGTCGAGGATATGGCTGTAAAGCACGTTCTCTATTTTAGTTTTTCCCAAATCCAAATGTTTTACAAGCCTCATCAAAGAATCTATCGAGCTCATAGTTTCCAGTATGATATATCCGCCTATCGATCTTATGAACGATCCCGGCTTCAGATTCAGGTGCTGATCCTTTTTTGCTGATCCTGCACCGAATGGTGACGTTGCATACGATTCCTGAAGCGGTATGGTCCCGAACAGCCTGTTGACAGTAGGGTCATTATCAAATATCACAGGTATGCCTCGTACCCCTTCTCCAGGCTCCAGCTTGTTGAGCAGCTTTGCCTTGTACTGGGAAAAATCCTTAGCACCATTTTGAGGCGCCGGCATTGTGAAGCTTCCTAAGCCCATTATGCTAACCTGCCTTTCGGCACCTGCCTGACTGTCAAACATGAGCTTAAGCTCTGCTTCAACATCCTCTAAAAGCCCTTTTTCAAGCTCCTGAAGATATTCCACGACTTTTGGATTATCACTCCCATATCCCACTATCAGCTTGCACATAGTAGGCCTTACTATATTGTTTATGTAAAAATCCTTGCATTTTTCTTCTGCACCTTTTTGGCCTTCTGCTAGCACATTTTTGTATTCGTTCTGCATCTGCGCAAGCTGCTGGTCTAGCCCCGCAACTTTTTCTTTTAAGCTCATAATCTTATCTTCGTATTCTTTCTTTTTCGGGTTGTCATGCGCTAGTTTATTGCTTTCTTGGATTAGCTTCTTTGCTTCTTTTTCTGCATCATTCGCTTCTTTTGAAATCTTGTTTCCCTGGCTTGTTAAACCGTCAGCGCGCTTTTGAATATCTTCATCGCAAGCAAGAACGATCTTTTTCTTTTTTATGTCTTGTTCATACTTTTTTATTCCTTCTTTTAATATGTATTCTGTTGTTTCATTCAGTTCCTTTTCGAATGTTTCACCTTTCCTTGCAGAGAATTCCAGTATCGCCGGATGGTTCGGGTCGCTGAAATTATAAACAGCAACGAACTCTTTTATCTGAGAAATCTTTTTCTTGTAATCCTCTTCCGGCATTTTTTTGATGTAGTCTTCTATCACTGCTTTTATGAGATCTTCCCTCTCCTCGTCTTCCGGGCCGGTTACGAAGATGTTATGCTTCCTGTTAGGCATCCCTAGCCCTTTTTTCAGGTGCTCCACCTTCTTTTCCTGCCCTATGATTATGGCTTCCAATCCTGGATTA
>JAUYDG010000158.1 GCA_030691925.1 Nanobdellota archaeon | reverse complement strand
ACAGGCTCAAGAAAGAAAAGAATGCGGTCATCCTGGTGCACAACTACCAGAGGCCAGAGATATATAAGGTGGCAGATTTCATAGGTGACTCTTACGGCTTAAGCGTACAAGCCTCTAAAACAAAAGCAGACATGATAGTGTTCTGCGGCGTCCATTTCATGGCAGAAACAGCGTACATACTAAACCCTGGCAAGAAAGTGCTGCTTCCAGCAAAAGATGCGGGATGCCCGATGGCTGACATGGTGACAGCAGAAGATATCAGGGAGCTAAGAAAAAAATACCCTGATGCTGCAATAGTAAGCTACATGAACACGACAGCAGAGGTTAAGGCTGAGTCAGACATAATATGCACTTCCAGCAACGCTGTGAAAATCGTGAACTCGCTCCCGAACAAGAGGATTATTTTTGTGCCGGATAAAAACTTGGCTAGTTACGTGGCTGCGCATACTGATAAAGAAGTTATCCCTTGGAAAGGGTTCTGCTACGTGCATAACAAGTTCTCTCGTGATGGGCTGGCAGAGGCGAAAGATGCCTTGAAGGATGCGAAAGTGGTAGTTCACCCGGAATGCAAGGAGGAAGTCAGGGCTTTGGCAGACCATGTCTGTAGCACGAGCGGCATGGTGGACTATGCCAAGGGCTCAGAAGCCAAGGAGTTCATCATAGGCACAGAAGTCGGAATGATAGAGATGCTGAAGATTGAGTGCCCTGAAAAAAAGTTTTACTCAGCCCCTCCCGGAGGGACATGCGTGAACATGAAAAAGAACAACCTTGACCTGGTCTTAGAAGCCTTGAAGACAGAAAAGCCTGTAGTAACAGTGCCTGAGGAAGTAAGGCTAAAGGCAAAAAAGGCAATCGATAAGATGCTGGAGGTGGGGAAATGAAGAATGTAATACTAGACACAGACATCGGTACAGACGTGGATGACGCAGTCGCATTAGTACTGTGCCTGAAATCTAAAAAGCTTAACATAAGGGCGATAACAACCTCTGTTTATGATAGCAGAAAAAGAGCGATTATTGCAAAAAAGATTACAAACATGTTTGACAAAGAAATACCTATAGCGTACGGCCATGATTACGACAAAAAATGGTACATTGGTTACGAAGGCAACGGGCTGCTAGAAGAAAAAGATGATACTGAACTGTTGCAAAGCCCGCTCGAGCTGATAGCATCAACAGCGAGGAAATACAAAAGCATAAGCCTCGTGTGCATAGGGCCATTGGGTAACATAGCAGACGCTATCAACTCTGGCATTAAGATAAAACATGTCTATTTCATGGGAGGGGCAAAAGAGCAGAATGGAAAATTTATTCCTGATGCGGATAGCCACAACGTCGAGCTTGACGTAAAAGCTGCAGAGGAGGTTTTCAGCTCAGGAACGTCACTCACGATAATAACAAAAGAGATTTCTAAAAGGACGTATCTAAGCAAGGAAGACTTAGAGAATATAAAAAAAACGAAACAGCCATGGGCAGATTATGTCTACCAAAATGCCGTAGACTGGCTGAAGATAAGCAAGTACGATGTAAGTTATATGTATGACCCTTTGACAATGGCCGTTGCGATCGACAAAAGCTTCATAAAAACAAAAAAGCTGGGAAGCATAGAAATATCCGTTGATGTTGATTCAAAACGCTTCAAAGAATATTTGCTAAACACCTTGGAGGTGGGAAAATGAAAAACGTCTGGGAAGGAAAAAACGTATACAAATGGCAAAAGCATCGGGGAAACCGCTTAAGAAAAGCATACCTTTGCAACGCATCCATTTGCAACGCATCTTTTGACGATGCGAAATACAAAGACCGAATACTCAAAATCCTAGAAGACAAGCTGGCAGAAGACTGCCGATTTGACATGGATGTCACATCAGAATCTGTGCTAAAAGATGACGCGCAAATATACGGTGTGATAAAAGTAAAAGAAAAAGGGGTATTAGCAGGACTTGAAGAAGTGCTAACGTTCTACTCAAGACACTACATAAAATCGAAACCGCTTAAAAAAGATGGCGACAGCTTAGAAGAAGGAGAGATAATAGCAGAACTTTATGGCAAAGAAAAAGATTTTTTGAAAGTGGAACGAACAGGACTGAATGTGCTGCAAAGGATGTCAGGAATAGCAACACAGACAAAAAATCTTGCTGATACAGCCGAGCCTTACGGGGTGAAAGTGGTAGGCACAAGAAAGACCTTACTAAGCCGTTTAGACAAGAAAGCGATACATACAGGCGGTGGGCTTCCACACAGATTCGGGTTGTATGATGCAATACTCATCAAAGATAACCACTTGGCTGCGATAAGAGAAGAAGGCGTTGAAGACGCGATAAGTACTGCAATAGAAAGAGCATACAAGGCATATCCAAGCTTCAAAGTTGCTGAAAAAACAGAAAATGAGTACGACCCAAAGTTTCATAGCCTTGTGAACTTTATAGAGATAGAAGTATCCAACTTAGAAGATGCGGTGAAAGCAGCAGAGAAATTCAAAGACGTGTTGCTGTCAGACAAGGCATCGTACTACATCGAAGAGATGGACCCTTTCCCCTGCATAATAATGTTTGACAACATGAAGCCATCAGAGATAAGACAAACAATAAAAGAGCTTAAGAAAAAAGGACTCTACGACTACGTATTGCTAGAAGCATCAGGAGGGATAACAGAAAAAAATTTCAAACAATACGCAAAAACAAAAGTTGACGTGATATC
>JAUYDG010000156.1 GCA_030691925.1 Nanobdellota archaeon | reverse complement strand
TTATGATAAGATTTTATTAATACTTCAGCTTCTAATGTGCTGCGGTGTTTTAACGCGTTTATCGTTTCGCATACTGCCTCGCTCAATCTTGAAGAAGATTCTTCAAAGTCGGATTCTTTATGATAAGCCTTTATTAAAATCTCGGCTCCCCTTTCCTCTCTATGGTTGTTGTCAAGCGCTTGTAATGTTTTGCATACAGCTCTTCTTAGTCTTCCTGGGTTCTCATTATAATCGGAATTGTCTTTATAACTTTTAATTAAACTCAAGGCATAAGATACGTCTTTATCGCTGGCTTTTAATGTCCTGCATACATTTTCGCTTAGGTTTAATGAGCTTTCATTATAGTCAGAACTGTCCTTATACGTCTTGATAAGGGCTGCAGCATTGCTTGTACTTTTATTGCCTAAGGCTTCTAGAGTCGTGCAGACAGCTTCACCCAGGCATAATGCGGACTCTTCGTAATCAGAATTGTCCTTATAAGAATTGATGAGCCTTTCAGCGCAAGCAACATCTTTGCCGTTTAATGCTTTTAATGTTTTTAGCGCTTCCTTCTCTAAAGTCGGGTGTTCCTCTTCGTAATCAGAATGCTTCTCGTATAATTTGATTATTCTTTCTAAATCTCTGTTACGCAATCCTACTGTTTCATCAGGTTCATGATCGCTTTTTGGTGCCATTTTAGCTACAAAACCATCTTATTCAGATAGTTTATAAGACTTTCTGGAGGTTGTTTAAGAAAAAGTGCTTACGCAGATTTCACGCCTATTTCTGAGCATTCAGGGCTTTTAAGCCTTCCAAAGTCTGACTCTTTTACGAATTCCACCATTGAGAATGTTGAGACCCCTTTGCAGTTTGCATCTCCTGTGTAGAAGTGGAGTTTGCCCTTTTCTGAGTTCTTGCCTATCAGGTATCCTTGTTCTACCGAGAACGCTCCCGGATAGCAGAGCTTGTTTTCCAGGTCTTTTTCTAATAGCTCGTAAGCTCCGAATATTCCTTTCAGTGTTCTGACTTTTTGTCTTCCTTCCCTTATGACTATCGATTCCCCTTTGTACAGTTTGAACTGGTATTCTGCTCCTCCTAACAGGTTTTCTTTTTTTGTTGTGGTGATTATGCTTACTTCGTAGCCTTCCGGCAGCATGATTGGGCTTATTTCTGAGTTTTCGCAGAAGCAGCTTATCTTTTGGTCTTTGGTTTTTTCTATGCACCTTTGGAATTTGTCAACTACATTGTTGAAGTAGTTTATCGCCATTATTTCGGGCGTGATAGCCAGCTTGTTTAGTTCTTCTAGGCCTGCTTTTATTTTGAAGTTTGGTTTTATCGTGTATGTCAGGTCTTGTTCTTTTTTTACTATTATATTATCTTTTGATATCCCTAAAAACTCTATTGCTGGCTTGCCGTCTTCTAGAGCGGTTATTTTTGATTTGAATTCGTAGTTGTCCACGTTTAGGTTTTGTTTGTATGCCTTGTTGAATGCTTCTATATGTTTGGTGAAGGCGGTTTTGAAGTATTGCGGCAGTTCTTCGCATGCCCTTTGTTTTGCGATGCATAAGGCGTAGATTTCTTGTCCTGAATCGGTCATCTTCATGGTTTCTGCCAGGGCAAATTTCGCGGCTATGTCTAGGTAGAGCATGTAAGAGTCTTCTGTTTTTTGTAGGTTGAACAGTTTTAGCTGTGAGTCTCCTATTGCTGTTGGTGTTTTCATTTGTGGGCTTATCAGTATCGCGCTGGCTACTAGGAATGCTAAAGATGCTGAGAGTAGTATTATTGCTGCTTTTTTGTTCATTTTACACAGGAGTTGAACATATTTCCATAGTTTTATCTAAAGTAGTGTTCATTGTGATATATTGACCATCATATGTGGGGAGGTGTATCACTTTTTCTTTGCCGATACAATCATCCTCTATCTTTAAAGGTTCGGGGCTGTCAGGGTAGTAAATTTGCGCTCTTAAACACATCCTCCATGTACAAAAAGTATTTTCAGCAGGGGGCTCCACCGATATTAGTTGTATCTTTTTCAATTCAGATTCCATTTTTTTCTTGTATGCTTCATTTTTGTAGCTCAAGCTTATCAGATCGCTTAGTGGCATCTTCTTATCGTCAACGTCTACCTCTCGGTTTAGGTAATCAGCAAGGGTGGTTATTTCTGCTTTTAAAGCATCTTCCAAGGCGGATACCTTATTGTTTGTCGTTTTTTCGTTTTCAGTGTTCATCTGTGACAGGATAAACAAGCCTATGACGATTATTATGAGCGAGGGTATCAGGTCGGCAAAGAAGTCTTCTGCTTGTCCTTTCTTGGTTAGTTTCATTTTACTGTCGGGTATTGTTCTATGCTTATTTTCAGCTTTTCTTTTTGACCGTTGTAATCAACGGTTCTTGTATACTCGTTGTACTCGAAGTATGGTTCTTGTGTGATTATTTCTTTATCTTTGTCTTTGATTTTAATTTCGATTTTTATTGCCTTGTTATTGTAAGGCTTGTCTTTTCCTAGGCAGTTTATCAGCGCTTCTTTTTCTAGCTTTGATTCGTCTATCTTGTACATGTATGTTCTTCCGGTTTCTGTATCCTTTTGCGACAGGCATTTCAGTGCTGCTTGTACCATTACCAAGTCTGTTGCTTTGTCTAATGTGGATAGTCTTATTATCTGATAATTCCTAAAATTGTTGGTGATGTAGAGGAATAGCACTGCTATTATGACAACAACGACTATGTAGTATACTGCTTTTCTTCCAAGGTCGTAAGCCCCTTTTTTCATCAAGTTCACCCTTTTTTTATTATTACTTCATTACCGGTTTTTGTTATTTGGATTTGGCAGTTTTTTCCCCCTACGAATTCCCCTTTTTCATTGAGGCACCAGTTGCCTGTCTTGTATTTCATGTCTAAGTCGCCTGTCAGGCTTTTTACCATCTCTTTTGTGAGGAGCAAGTCTTCCTGGAGGTATTCCTTGTTGAATTTAGAAGTATTGTTAAGGTTCAGGATTGCGTATGCTAGTGTTCCTGCGATTAGCACCCCTATGACAAGTTCGAATAGCAGTGTTGTAGTCAGGACTTCTGCCTGCCCTTTTTTTTTAAGTTGCATGTTATTTTTGTGCTTCAGTTTTATTCTCGGTTCCTTGTATCTCTTTTAGCCTTTTTTCTAGCTGATCTTTGGACATCAGTGCCATATCATCAAATATGACATAGTTTCCTTGTTTGAGGTAGTGGAGCACTACGATCTCGCTCCTTCCAATCAAGCCAAAGCCTTTGCCCGGGATGAATAGCCCGTCTACGCAGCCCCCTTTTCCTCTAAGCTCTAACGTATCAAACGCCTTGCAAAGCGATGTTCCTTCACAACTGATGTCTTCTTTTTTTATGTCCAGTGAGCTTGTCTTGCATAGGCACAGGCAGTCTTTGCCCAGAGGGCATTGTTTTGGCCTTTTGATGCTCCAAGTTATTGCGGCAGCTTGTCCTGTTGGGTCGTATGTTCCGGTTTCTATAGAGCACCCTTTTTTCCACGTTTCTGATTGAGGGTCTACTTCTTTTTTGCCCACGTATGACTGCCCTTTTTTGAAGCTTAAGAGTATTTCATACTCGCCTACGTAGGCTGTTATCTCTCCTTCTTCGTCTATGTTTTCTTTTTCTAGTTTTTCCAGCAGGGTTGTTAGTTTTTTGGAGTAGTCCCCGCTTTTTGGCTTGTACATGTTGTAGACAGCGCATCCTATCGCTGTGAGTATAATAACTGCTATTATCACCCCTATGAAGAAGCTGTAGCTCTCTGTTTGCCCTTTTTTCATTATTTGAACATCTCTTTTATATCTGGCTTGGCAGACCATATGCCGCTTAGGGTTTCCTTTATTTTTGCGGCAAAATCCGATGCTCCATAATAAAATATTAGCACAACCACTACTAGCACCAGCAATCCCAAGGCAAACAGGATTACGTAGTTTATTGTTAGGTCCCCTTTTTTATTCATAGAACTATTTAACTACTTATTTGCTTAAATAATTTGCTGTTATTTAAAAAAAATAAAAAATTGAGAATTAACAAGTGGGTATTTTATCACATTGTACCTCTAGACTCTGTTTAGTCAAACCTGTTAAAGTCGTTGTATCCTCACTTGACTTTGCGCTATTGCACACATAGTAAGTGTCATCTTGTTTGTCATTGTTTGTATCAGCTTTAAAGACTGTTTTACAAAAGTCTACTTTATTTTGCTGTGTGCATGCGAATTCGCATCTTGTTGTCCAAGCGCTTATCTTCCAGTTTGGAACTACTCCTTCTACTACTTCTTTTTGACCGGTAATCAGTTTTTGCATTCCACCCGTAAAGAAAAGTATTATTACCACTAGAGCTACTAGGGCCAATGCAGCTATGATTATATAGTTTAAAGAAATATCCCCTTTTTTGTACATTCCATTCACCTCTTGTTGTTTATACAGTTTTTAGGCAGATTTTGATATTTAAAGCTTTTTCTTTTTATGCGTAGCATACCTTTGTGTTCATCTGTTCGTAAAATCCGCAGATTCTTTTCACGTAGTCCTTAGTTTCCCCATAAGGCGGAACCCCTTTATATTTTTTAACAGCGCCTGGCCCCGCGTTATAGGACGCTAGTATGTTCTCGAAGGTTGGGTCAATCTTGTTTTTATTCAGTTCTTGTGTTATATCATTTATGTATCTTGTCCCTGCTTGTATATTCTTATTGGGATCGAACCTTTCCTCTTCCTTATACACACATTTACCTGGAGATAGTTTGCAATACTTGTATACCGCTAGCGTTTTGCATGGCACCTCTAAACCAAGGGCTATTGCCGTGCAGGGCATCAGTTGCATCAGCCCTGCTGCTCCAGCTTTTGATACTGCTTTAGGGTTCCAGCTGCTTTCCTGTTGTATCATCGCTGCAACCATAAACAGGTCCACATCATTTTTCTTGGCTACTTCGTACACGGTCTTGAAGTAAGGTTCTGCTTTTGGGAAAAGTTTTAGTATTCTTTGTTTGTATTCTTCTTCTGTTATCCCTTTGTTGAATTTTAGGTCTACGTTAACGTTTTTGAAGCAGAAAGACATTTTTTGCACTGCGCTTGGTTGTGCTAGGTAGATGTTTCGTTTTCCCCCGTAGTGCACTATTCTTTGTTTTCCTTCCAGCCTTTCGTTTTCTTGGTAGTCCTCTAGCTTGTAGCCCAAGAGGTTCCAGATGCGTCCTGATATCTTCATCAATAAGTTGTCTGTTATTACTTCTTTTTCTTCGGTGTTCTCTAGTGAGAATGTTGTTTTTCCTCCGGACTGCAGTACCCTCACGCCGTAAGGCTTAGGTATATCCCCAAAGTCAAACTCCCCGCACCTGCATTCCCCTATCGTGTCTTGTTCTTTGCAGTTTTTATACATCTGGATGAAGCTTTGGAACTCCATCTTCACTCTTTCTTCCATCTCTTTCTTTCCTGTTTTGCAGTCTTCGATCGCTCTAGTGCTTATAACGTCTTCTTCTTTGAGGTTTGTTGTGACAAAGCACATTATTGTGCTATCCTTTCCTTGGAAGTTGTAGATCTCTGGCGCATTAGGCGGGAACTCGTATTCTTTGCCTTGGGCTCCTAATCTAATCTTCCCGTCCTTAGATGTTATCTCAAACCCCAGAATATTGCTGCCGCATTCTTTTAGGTTTTTTAGGATGCCAAAGTTTAGTCCTGCTAAGGATTTTTCTTCAGCGTCTTTAACCTTCAGATTGCCTTTTTCCAGAGTCAGGAATATGGGCCCGTTTTGTTCTTTTTGGAACGTTTTTATGCTGTACCCTTCTGGAAGGTCTTTGAAATTAATATAGCATACGCATCTCTCTTTTTTTTCTTTGCAAGCATCAACGCATGAGTTCAGGTCTTTTAACACATTCGTTGCGGCCCCTATTTCGTATTCCTCTTTCATCTGCTCTGCCGCTTTAACGGATATCCCGAACACTTCATCAGCTATGCTCCTTACAGATTCGCTAAAGCTGGGTACTGTGAAGTATATTATCAGTGCCATCACGAATATTGTTATTAGTACTAGCACCGCTCCGATAGTGTATTCTCTTTCCATTTTATTGTCCTAGCCAGTCAGGGAGTATTTTTGAAAAAAATGCTTCGCCTTTCTCCATGATCAATTTTTTTATACCTTCTGAGAACAGAAGCATTACCACAATGATAATTAATACCAGCACTATCGCCGCTAAGTATTCCCATTCGAGTTTTCCTTTTTTATGCATCTAAGCACACTCCGCCTATAGGGGGGGTTGATTGCCATTTGCATGTTTTTGAGCATGGTTTCATTTTGCATAATTCTTCTGAAAGTATTGCTCCGCACTTGAAATCATCTCCGCAGTATTCGCAGGAGGAAAAAACATTTTGTATTCCCAGCAGCGGGTAGCATTTGTCTAGATTGTTGTAGCATTCTTCTTTGCTGTAACTTTTGCATAGTTGCTTTTGCGCATCTTTTGCTCTTCTTCCAATTTCTTGTTTAGCTTTCTCTGTAACTGGTTCACCAGAAAGGCAATGTTTTAAGACCGGTGTCTTGTCCGGGTTTAAGTACCACTTTCTGCTGGTTGTGTCATATGAGTATGCAAAAATGTAGAGCCCTTTATATTTCGGTTCATATCTTTGTGATATGGAAGCGCATGGTGTTATGTCTTGGCTGAATGGTTGCAGATAATATCTTGAATCTAGGTTATATACCAATGAGGAGGCTGTTCTGGGGAGGGAAAAGGACTCTTCTAATCCGAGCCCTTCGCTGCATAAAATGTTTGTGTCTGGTAAGTTCACCCCTTTCTTAAGGTCGCTTTCGGCTTTGTTGATAGCGCCTATTTTGGTAGAGAACGATTCTCCTATCACCCATTCATTTTTTTCGTTGTACAGCGCCAAGTTGTATTCATTTGCAGATTCTCTTTCTACTTTTATCTCGTAGCCTTGAGGTAATGATTCTAGGCTCATTTCTGAGTCGTCGCACATGCAGTTCTCTTTTGGTTCTGTTTCGTAGCATTCTCGGAATTTATCAGATACTTCATTGAATATTTCTGTTGCCTGTTCTTCTAGTTTCTTTTCTTCTAATGCTGTCTCAGTTTTTCTTATAATGTCTTCCCACAGGTAGCATTTGTTGTTCCATGGGTTAATCTTCATACCCAGGAATTGTTCTAATGTTTTTATGCCCTTTTCAAACAGCTTGGTAGACCAAATTATGAATCCTGTTTCTTTTTCTCCGAAGTTTGGGTCTCTGCTTATCAGTATCCTGTCCCTTACGCCTTGAGAGATGGGGGATCTGTCGTCATAGAATATTATGAAATACTTCTTCCCTTTCTGGAGTTTTTCTTCTCTGCGGTCCATGCATATGCCTATTTCTTCTCGGTCTTTTTTTTGTATATAATACCAAGCTGTAGCTTTTGAGTCTTTTTCGATCTCTTTTCCAGACTTGTCGCGCCTTCTGAGGTAGTTCTCAAGATCTGTTACGGGTACGTCTTTATCAGGTGTGAATACGTAGCATGTCCTTGCGATGTCATACCACCATATGCTTCTTTGTGCGAGTATTCCTGCTAGTGTTTCGCCTGTCGTTATGTCTTTGTCTCCTTGCCCGTGCATCCACCAGCATGTTCTCATAAGCCTTGCTATGTCTGTTTCAGTTTGTGTTTTTTCTACGTCAATGGTTTGGCACCCTGATGGGAAAAGGAATGTCAGGTCTGCCTTTAATGCGTGTGAGAACCAGCATACATACTCGTTTAGGCCTACTCTTCCTACGTTTGTCATCTGGTCTTTGCATCCTTTAAACATTAGTAAGAATATTATCAGGAATGCTGTAAGGAGCAGTATTTTTCCTAGAGTTTCCATCTCTAGTTTCGCCTTTTTTTTCATCATGGTTTTAATACCTTTTTAAACTTATTAATCTTTTTCTTTAAAACAGGCCTCTGCTCATCTGCCATACAGCTAGTATTATGACTATCCCTAGTATTATTGACAGCAAGAGCATGATTATTGTTTGTGTTGTCATCTTGTTAGCCTGTTTGGAATTGTGATATGGTCCCTGCTAGGACGCTGAATACTATCGTTACGAATAATGCTATTATGAAGTAGAACGTTACGCTTGTGAATAAGTTTTTTCCCATCTGGTATTTTTCGCTTAGCTTGTCCATCCCGTTTTGTATCGCGTTTGAGAATATTGTCAGCATGAACACTATTTCTATTACATAAATCCCTACTACTATTTGGAAGAAGTATGGTGGCATGAGTTTGTCTGTTGGGAATATTTGTATGAGCTGCTGTATGTTTACTGGTATTCCTTCTGCTCCTGTTCCTCCTTCTGCTATCATCCCCATCTTTTGCCCTAGTTTGCCTATTATTGTGGTTATCATGCTTCCTATTCCTACTACCACTCCTGCTATCATTGGTGTCAGGAAGCTTATCTGTCCTTGCATGGATGATGTTACGTCAGCCAGTAGGTCTTTTAGTCTTTCGTTTACTTGGTGTATTCTTTCTACGTATACCGAGATGCTTATGAGGCTTTGTGCTACTACTTGCGGCCCTTTTTTGGAGCTTTCTACCAGCACTTTCATCGCGCTTTCTATCAAAGATGAGGGGTATTCTTGTATGGCCCCTCTTTCTGAGTCGAAAATCGCGTCTCTTACGCTCAT
>JAUYDG010000155.1 GCA_030691925.1 Nanobdellota archaeon | reverse complement strand
GAACCTCCCCGCAGCAAGCTACGGGGTATTTGAATAAAATAAAAAGCTTATACCGTTTTTTCAAGGTTTTTTATCGTTATGACCTTTGACAGTTCCAAGTCGTAGTTGTAGTTGATCTCCATGAGCAGCGGCGTTGCGTAGCTGGAGTCTTTAGGTGCGTCTATGCTGCATCTTACTACTTTCTTTTTGCTTATCAGGTCGATTTTCCCTGAGCTGCCTCCGCCTAGTGTTTCGCATTTGGCTCCTCTTGGCTCTATTATGCTCACTTCTACTGTTTCTTTAGCTTCTTCGGTCTTTTTTTCCGGGAAGCATGATTCTGCGATTTTTCCCTTGCCTATGTTCTCTACTGTGAATTGGAACCTTGCTTGGTTTGTGCCTTTGAATTCTTCAAGCTTTGTTACGTGCACGGGTGCGTCAGAGTTGTCTGAGCTTGATATTTTTCCTTTGTCCAGGTCTGCTTGTTTGCTGCTTATCCAGAAGTTTCCTGTGTCTATTTTTGTGGTGTATGGGAAGCATATCTCTGTTTCTATCTCCGGCTTGTATTCTGCTGAGAACATCTGTTGCGGCGAGTAGGTGATTGTGCCTAGGCTGATGGCTGTAGTTGTCGGGTCAAGCTCTGCTGCTAATAGCGTCTCATCGTTGCTTCCTTCTTTTGTTGTTGGCTTGAATATTTCTGTTGCTGCCACGCCTTGCAGCCTTGCTTGTAGGCTGCCTGATGCTACGTCTACGGCTCCCCTGTTGGTGATTTTTAATGCTACTTCTATCGGGTCTCCTAAAAAGTTGGTGGCTGGCGGCGCGTCTTGCTGGAACTCTGCTGTTACTCCGCTGTTGCCTGTGAACTTGAATGATTTTCCTGCTGTTGCCCCGTTTTCTGTTTCTTTTACGCATCCGAAGCTGAACAGAAGCAGTAGTATCAAAGTTAGGGTTATTGTTTTTTTCATTTATGCCACCTCGAATTTGTTTGAGTCTATCGTTTCATAGGCGTATTCCAGCTCCAGCGTGATTTCCGGCTCATATGTTTCGCTTGGTGCTTGTACTCCTGTGACTTCGCAGCTTGTTGTTGTCTCGTATTTTGTAAGTTTTTTTGTCTTGTCTTCTCTAAGCTCTGCTGTCTTGCATATCGCTTTTCCTGGCGCGTTTATCATTTTTACGTTTATCGTTTTTCTTTCCTGGGGGCTGATGTCTGATGCTCCGCATTGCGCTTTTTCCCTGTCCATGAGGTATACGTCCCCTTTTCCCTCATTTTTTATTTTTATGTTGAATATCAGCTTTACTGTTTCTTCTGCTTCAGGTATTATTTCCTGCTTGACTTCTGATATTATTATGGGCGCTGAGGATGCGCTTTTGATCATGTTTTTTTCCGGGCTTATCTGGCACCCTTCCTTGGAGTATACGTCTTTTTTTACGCATGCCTTGATTATCCCGTATGTCTTGTAGTTGTATCTTGTTTCTGCTGTTACGAAGAATGATGCTGGCCCTTCTTCCTCTTTGACTATCATCCCTTTTTCGAATGTCAGTGTTTTCCATTCTCCTTCCAGGCTTTCTCCTTCCATTTTTCTTTTTCCTTCAAGCGTGAATTCTTGGCAGTCGCAGTCTAGGAAGCTTCCGAATGTGCAGGTAGCCCCTCTTGCCTGTGCCTCTCCTTCGTTGTTGAGCTTTACTGCTATGTTGAACGGCTGGGAGGAGTATATTTTTCCGCCTTCTGCCGGGCTGATTATTTGTGTTGTTACTCCTTTTGTTCCCCCGATGAAGTCTTTTTTTCCTGCGGTTGTTGTTGAGGACAGGCCTGGTATTTTTCCTTTTATGTCAGAGAGTTTTACACAGCCTGCGATCAGTAATAGGACTATTAAGAGTATGATTATTTTTTTCATTGGCTTGTTGCCTCTCCAGCGATGCCTTTGAGTGTCATGGTTTCGGTTTTGGGCTGGAATTCGTATTCGTACTTTACGCTTGCCGAGTATTCCTTGTCTATGTAAGGGTTTCCTTCCAGCACGCTTTCGTCTATGTCTAGCCAGCAGTCGAATGAGAAGGATGTTTCGAGGGTTTCACCTATGCCTCTTCCAAAGACGGGCACTTGCTCTAGGTATTGGGTTCCTGCTGAGTATCTCGTATACTTGTCTTTTATGGCTGCTGGCTCCCCGAATGGGCATCGCAGGCTTTGCGGGCTTGTCTGCCTTTTTATTTCGATACCTTTTGGGAGGATGATGTCCAGTCCTGTTACTTTTGTTACCCTTCCGTCCCACCTGTTTTTTAGGCTTATTCCTATTTGTGATGAATATCTCGGGTTTCCTGCGATTACGGGCTGTGTGTTTTCTTTGCTTACGCCTATGCCTAGCTCTACTGGCTCGTTGTTGTATGTCGCCCTTATCGGGAGGGTTTCTTTTAGCTGGTATTTTTCAAAGAATTTGCTCCCTATGTATGCGGGGTCTTCCGTGAAGTACACTTTTAGTGAGCCTCTTTGGCTGAATGGGAAGCTTATTTTTCCTTCTGCGGTTATTATCATGTCTTTTTGTGTTTGTTTAGTGTTGGCCTGGCATACGATGTTTGAGTAGCTCAGCAGGTTTTCAGAGGATATCACTGGCGTTTCTTCTGGTATGTATTCTTTTGACCCTTCTTCTATGATTTCTTCCTCTTTTAGTTTGTCTTTGCCTTTGATTGTGCAGCTTAGTGTTACAGGTATTTCGTTTACGCCTGCCCCTACATCCAGGTTGTATCTGAAGCCTATTGGTGTCCCTGATGGTACGATTTTGTTTCCTACTGTTTCAAATGACTGGAATTTTATTCCTATTTTTTCTGCTGTCGCGTTTGATTTCGTTTCCCAGACGCTTCCTACTTCTTTTGCTTCTTTTAGCTGCTCCCCGTACCAAGTGGCAGGGTTGTATGCTCTTATTGTGCTGGAAAAATCGGATAGTTTTTGTCTTCCTACATCTGACGTTGCCCAGAAGTAGCCGTAGAAGCCTAGGGTTACTAAGACTATTATTAGTATGATGGAGATTATAGTATTGCTTTTTGATTTTTTTTGTTCTGCCTGCATCACCATTACAGGTGTTTGTTGCTGCTGTTCTGCCATGCTTACAAGGAAACCAAAGCTTTTATAATATAAAAAGGTTTTGAAGTGAACCTTCCCACCGTGAGCGGATGGGATACCTAGTCTAGCTCAGGTTTTTGAGCTGTCGCTAGTCCATTCTTGCTTCATTGACGTTCCTAACTGAACATCTTCGCAAGCGTTGATTCCCGCGGTCCCTACGGTATCGCAAACACTTGGTTTGCGGATTGCAGACGTTTCGTCTACGATATTTTTTAATTTTTTCAAAGCTGATGCTTTGATTAGGATTGCTGACATGACATCCCTGTCAAGTTTCAAACCACATTTTTTGCATTTATGGGTTCTTACTGCTAATGACTTCTTAACTTCATTCCCGCATATGCAGCGTTGTGATGTTCCTCGGGCGTCGACTTCTACGATTCGTCCACCAGCCTCTTCCGCTTTATAGGACAAAAACTGTAGAAACCTTCGCCAACCAGCATCGCTAATAGACTTTGCTAAATAACGGTTCTTAACCATACTCTTTATAGATAATTTTTCAACAGCAATCAAAGAACAACTATCAGCTAGCTTTCTCGCTTCTTTATGCAAAAAATCATTCCTCTGGTTAACAATTTTTTCGTGCAATTTCGCAATTCTCAACTTCGATTTCCTGCCATTTCTACTTCCTTTCTTCTTTCTACTCATCCCCTGCATTAAGAATAAGATTAACCCCTATTTGAAATTTATAAAAAAACCATTCTAAGAAAAGAAAATAAGCCCCTGATTCTTACTACTTTTTGAATAATGGCAATAATTTCTTCATCTCAAGCATGAA